>CASFXO010000407.1 GCA_949298665.1 uncultured Lentisphaeria bacterium | reverse complement strand
TCGCGCAGATGCCAGATGCCGCGCCGGGTGGTGTCGAGATTGAGTCCGAATTCCGCCGCCAGCTGTCGCAATGGCGGCAGCCGGTCGCCGGTCTTGTAGCTTCCGGCGGTGATCATGGACTCCAGGTAGTCGGTCAACCGGGCGTAACTGGGCTGTTTGCGCGATTCGCTCATGCATGACTCCAGTGTGGGGCGCGATGCCGCAGGGCATCGGCGATTTCCACGGCATCCAGCGACAGCTCCAGATCGTTTTCCTCCGGAAAGCCATGGCGCAGCCGATGGATGAAGGCGGCGTGCTCCCCGTAGTAACCGGCCAGATAACGGTCGTCGTACTGGAGCGGATGGGGGGCGGGCGCTTCGATGCGGAGCAGTTTGCCGTTGTGGTAGACGAACAGGCGCCCCGGTCGGTCGGACCCGCCGCCCGGAATGACGCTTTCCAGTACCAGCGTCCAGTGGCGGGTAAGCAGCGTAAAACGTTCGCAGCAGAGCCCGGTGGACGGCGAAAAGCAGATCAATCCGGCGGCGCCGTTGGCGAATTCCGCCTGAATGGTGATGTCGCAGGCCGGTTTTTCCCGTTGCAGTTCCCGGTAATGGAGATCGACCCGGGTGTAAGGCGAGTCGGCCAGATGCCGCATGGCATCGATGCCGTGAATCGCGGTGGTGGAGAAGTCGTCGTCCAGCCGTTCGAGCCGGCAAAATTCACAGCGGATCTGCTCCAGGGGTTCACCGCTTTCGGCAAGCAGTTCCCGGGCCCGGTTCAGCCACGGCGAATACCGGCGGTTGAACGCCACCATCGCCGGGGCCCGTCCCTGCTTGCGCATGGCGATCAGGTGTTCGATTTCGACGCGGTTGCGCCCCGGGGGTTTTTCCATCATGACCGGGTAACCGGCGGCGAGGACGCTTCCGGCGGTCTGCGCGGTGGCCGCGACGTGAGTCAGTACGACCACGCCGTCCGGTCGTTCCGTCCGCAGCATGAGGGCCGGATCGGTGTAACTGCGCTGAAAACCGAAATCACGGGCGAAGGTTTCGGCGCGTTCCGCGTCCAGATCGCAGACCGCCGCGCGTTCCACCGCGGCGTCTCCGTCGGCGATTGCCTTCAGCATGGGGCCGTGAACATAACGGGCGAAATTGCCGGCGCCGATGAAACAGATTCGCGTGGACTGCATGAAAATTTCCTTCCCTGTTCAAAAACCGAACCCGGGTCCGGAGAACGGTTGAAAAAATTGTTGTATATCGTTTTCTTTTTATCTATAATTATACAACAGTATTGAAACCGGTAAAAATTGTTTGGTTATTGTTTTTGAAAAAAACAGGGACAAGCCGCCGGAAAGAGAGGAGATTCCGGCCTTTCTTCATGCATTTTCTTCGTAATGCAGCGGAAGCCGTATTCCGGAGCCGGGGCGGTGGACGCGGTTTGTCGCCTGTCCCGGAGGATGTATCCGTGCCAAAACCGCGAAAAACAGAATAGGCATCGGGTGGAAAAATTCCTTTTCCGGCTTTACTGTAATGACGGATGGTTACCGGGACGTTGCGGATGGATCGCGGGATCCGGAATTCATACTCACAGGGAGAGCAAGGGACAATGAGCGGGAGAAAAAAGGTTGCACTGGTCGGTGTCGGTGGTCGCCATTTTCTGTTTCAGGAGGCGCTGCTGGGAAAATATCGCGCGGATTACGAAATCGTCGGATTCTGCGACACCAATCCGGGACGGCTGGCATACAACGCCCGCAAGGTCCGGGAATATGCGGGACTGACTATCCCTTCTTACGGCGCGGCTGATTTTGATCGCATGCTCCGGGAGGCGCGGCCGCAGCTGCTGATCGTCACGCCGCCGGATTGTTTCCATGAAGAGTACATCTGCCGGGGACTGGAGGCCGGCTGCGATGTGATTACGGAAAAACCGATGACCATCGATGCCGGAAAATGCCGGCGGATCCTGGAGACGCAGCGCCGAACCGGGCGTTCGGTGCGGGTCTGTTTCAATTACCGCTATTCGCCGCCGCGGACGCAGGTGAAGGAGCTGCGGATGTCCGGCGTGATCGGGGATATTCTGTCGGTCGATTTTCACTGGGTGCTGGATATTCACCATGGTGCGGACTACTTCCGGCGCTGGCACCGGAACAAACGGAATTCCGGCGGCTTGATGGTGCACAAGGCGACGCACCATTTCGATCTGGTCAACTGGTGGTTGTCGACGGTGCCGGAAGAGGTGTTCGCCATGGGGCATCGCCATTTCTACACGCCGCAGACCGCGGATCGGTTCGGCCTTGCCCGGCGCGGAGTACGTTGCCGGGAATGTGCGGAGTCCGGTCGCTGCCGCTTCTACCTGAATCTGGATGACGGAGCGCATTTGAAGGGACTTTATCTGGATGCGGAGCAGCATGACGGTTATTACCGGGATCGCTGTGTTTTCGCTCCGGACATCGATATCGAGGATTCTATGCAAGTGCTGATCCGCTACCGCAGCGGCGCCAGGATGTCGTATTCGCTGAATGCCT
>CASFXO010000406.1 GCA_949298665.1 uncultured Lentisphaeria bacterium | reverse complement strand
ATCCTGAAAAACATGGTCCAGCCGCCCGATCAGTGCCCGGAAAGTTCCGGAGGGCGGAATCACCGTATACCCCGCCCGGTCCAGCGCCGTCAGGGTCTCGGCGCCGCACGGCGCGGCATGCGGCGCGGCGCAATCGGGCCCGAACTGCCGCACGAACGCGCAATAGATGGTGTTCCCCGCGACATTGGCGGCGCTCTCCACCTTGATCCGGAAATTCCCTCCGCCCGGCCAGCGGATTTTGCTTCCGTCGGCGGGAACGAAACAGCATTTCGCCTCGAACACCCCGATCTCCAGCAGCGGCAAAGTCAGCTCAAACACGCCGTCGGCAACGGCCGGCATCGGCAGATCGTGCCATGCGGCCCCTTCCAGCTCGCGGCCGTTTTCGGTCCAGTCGATGATCTCGCGGCGCAGCGCGGAAGCGTTGCCGATGGTGGTCCGCAGCCGTCCCGTTCCGGGCGGCGCATCCTGCAACTCCAGCCGGAAGGTGATCAGACTTCCGGCCTGAAAAACCGACCGTTCCGGCGTCATGAACTGTTTCATAAAAGGTCTCTCCGGGATTCCAATGACTCTCCGGCATCAATATAGCGCAATCCCGGACGGTTTGAAAGCCGGATATCTCAGGATTTTTTCTGGAAACCGACTTTCATTTTCGCCGAAATGGTGTTATTCTATGAATATGTAGGAGAATCATGAATTTTTCCGCAAGAGAGGAGCGATTTTTGCGTATGAAGAAAAATCTTCTTTTCGTCCTGCTGGCAGCCGTCTGCCTGGCGGCGACGCTGTCGATATATGCCGGTACCGAGGTTTCCGAAGCGGACCGGCTGAAAATCATCACCCGGTTGACCGCCAACCTGATCGGACGCCAGCATTACCGGCAGCAGCCGCTGGACGCCAGCGTGTCGAGCCAGATCTTCGATGAATACTTCAAGGTGCTGGACCCCAACAAGATGTTTTTCACCGCCGAGGATGTCCGGGAGTTCGAACCGCAACGCATGCTCCTGGCCCGGCAGCTCAACGACGGAGATGCGTCCTTCGCCTTTGCCGTGTACGAACGGTTTCTCAAGCGGTTCGAAGAGTATCGGGCGTTTACCGAAGAAATGCTGAAAAAACCTTTCGACTTCACCGTGGACGAAACGTTCGTACCGGACCGGCGCAAACTGCCCCGCCCGGCCAATGATGAGGAACTGCACCAGCTTTGGGCCAAAAAACTGAAAAGCGATCTGCTCTATTTCCGGTTGATCCGGCGTTCGCTCGAAGAAGACAACGCCACGGCAAAAGACCGGAAAAACACGGAAGCCGACGAAACCAAGGCGATCCGCGCCCTCTGGGAGCGCCAGTCGCCGGAAGAAAAGGTGGCGAAACGGCTGCGCGATCTGCACAACATCTATCAGCAGCGGGAAAAAATCGACATTCTCGGCTTCTATCTCGCCGCCGTCGCCCAGGTATACGGCCCGCATTCGGGCTATCAACCGCCCAAGGTGGATGAGGATTTTGAAATCAACATGAGTCTTTCGCTGAGCGGCATCGGCGCCACGCTCATGAGCGACGACGGATACGTGCGCGTGGTCAACATCGTCCCGGGCGGACCGGCGGCGCTGGACGGACGGCTGCACCCGGAAGACCGGATCATCGCCGTCGCCCAGGAAAACGGCGAACCCGTGGACGTCATCGACATGTCCGTGGACAATGCGGTCAAACTCATCCGCGGTCCGGCCGGCTCCAAGGTGACGCTGACCGTCCTGCCCGGCAAGAAAGGCCGCAACGCCGTGCCCGAAAACATCACCCTGACCCGCGCCAAAGTCGAACTCAAGGACAGCGAGGCCCAGGGCGAAATCCGGGAAATCACCCGGCCCGACGGCACCAAAGTCAAAGTCGGCATCATCGATCTGCCGAGCTTCTACATGGACTTTGCCGGAGCCGCCGGTGGAGACCCCAATTACAAAAGCTGTTCGCGCGACGTCAAAAAGCTGCTGGAAGACTTCAAGAAGGAAAACGTCGAAGCCGTCGTCATGGACCTGCGCGGCAACGGCGGCGGCAGTCTGCCCGAGGCCATCGCTCTGACCGGCCTGTTCATCAAGACCGGCCCGGTGGTGCAGGTGCGCCTCAGCGACCGCAGTCTCCAGGTGGAATCCGACAAGGATGAATCGGTGGCCTGGGAAGGACCGCTGGTAGTGCTGACCAACAAGTTTTCGGCATCGGCGGCGGAAATCTTCGCCGGTGCGATCAAGGATTACCAGCGTGGGCTGCTCGTCGGCGATACCCGGACCTTCGGCAAGGGCACGGTGCTCACCATGATGCAGCTCGACCGGATGCTGGAACTGGTCAACCGCCGCTTCCCGGCGGGGTCGGTCCGGCTGGAAACCGCCATGTTCTTCCGGATCAACGGCGGATCGGTCCAGCAGCTCGGCGTGGAACCGGACATCGTCCTGCCTTCCCTCACCGAAGAGATGGAAATCGGTGAAATGTTCAGCGACAATCACCTGCCGTGGGATTCGATCCGGCCGCGCTCCTACCGCGTGTGGGACTCCGAACTGCCGATGCGGGTCGACCAGCTGAAGAAAAAGTCTGAAGCCCGAATCGCCGCTTCTCCGGAGTACCAGAAACTGCTTTCCCGCATTCAGCGCTTCAAGGCGCAGCTGGGACGCAAGGAAATTTCCCTGAACGAGGAAAAACGGTGGCAGGAATATCTGGAAGAAAAGAACGCCCAGGATACGGATCACGCGGACGAAACCGACGACCTCCTCGACACCGGCAGCCGCCGTCGCAGTCCCGCGGATGACCCGATTCTTCAGGAAGCCGCCACCATTGCAGTCGATTACGCGGACAGCCGGAAAAAACCATAAGCGTCCGCTTCAGACAACAATCACCCCCCGGACGGTGATTTCATTCACCGCTTTCCGGGGTTTTTCTTTTTCGCAGTCCCGGCTGCCGGCACGACGCTCATCCATGCAAGCATCGCGTAACGGCTTCCTGTCGTGGTCGAACTGCCCGCGATGAAAACATCCGACGTCAAAGCCGGATTTCCGTGTCGTTCACCTTGACCCGGGAAAGTTGAAAGGCATTCCAGAGATTGTGCCAGAGGACATAGCACGTCGGCCCCAGCGCCACCGCCGGATTGGCATACAGCAGCGCCAGATAAATGGTGAGCGTTGTGTTTTTCTGCCCGAGCGACTGACTCGCCTCCCGCCGGAACTCCTTCCCCCCCAGCCAATAGCCCAGCAGGAAATTGGCGGCGCACACCGCCAGCGTCACCAGGCAGACGGAAGCGAGCGTTTCCAGCGCCCCCACCCGGCTCTCATGCAGAAAATCCGAAGCGTTCGCCGCAATCAGAAACAGCGCCGCCAGCCACAGCCCGAAGGAAAAATCCCCCAGTTTCGACGGCCAGCGCCGCGAAGGCGCATAAAACTTCCGCAGCAGCAGCGCTCCCGCCAGCGGGCCGCCCAGCACCAGCGCCAGACTGAGAAACACCTGACCGCACAATCCCGGCGTCTCCGACCCCAGCAGCGGCGGCAGCAGCAGCGGCATGCCGAACGCCACCGCCACCGTGGTCAGCAGAAACGCCACCACCACATATTCCTCCCGCCCCTTGAGAAACCCCATGACCACCGGAGCCGCCGTGGCGGTCGGCGTGATCCCGGCGAAGAAGGCCGCCAGCGCCAGATCCCGACTGCCGCCGCAGAGCCACACCACGCCGAACGAGGCCGGTCCCATCGCCAGATTGGCGATCATCAGATACACATGACTCCACCGGAAAGCATTCTGCGGCGCCTCCACCCGCAGAAACACCAGCAGCAGCATGGTCATGATCAGATAGCGGATCAGAAAACCCGCTACATGCGCCTGAGGCATCAACGCCCCCAGCAAAATGGCCGCCAGAATACCGCCGGTACGGAAAAAACTTTTATTGATACGCATGACTTGCTTCGCCGCCCCGCGGCATCCCGTTTCCATTTCAAAAGACAATTTCATCAATGTAGCACGGGAAACGGTATTTTCCAGCAGAAGCAGCGGAGTTTTTTTCCCCCGGGCGCTTTTCAGAAATATGAAAACATGCTATCTTATAAAAAAAACAGAGCCGAATTCATGCCGTTTCAGCTGCACCGCAAACATGTTTACTGGATCGTCGGATTGACCGCCGCAGCGGTGCGCCTTGCCGCTTTCGTCGCACTGCGGCAGTCGCCGCTCAGCTGTTTTCATCTGGTGCCGGGGTTGGATATGATGACCCACTGGGAGCTGGGACGACGTCTGGCGGCGGGACTCGGAATTTTCACGCCTTACCGCGTTCTCGTCGCCGCCGCCGGCTCACCCGCCCTGCTGACTGCCTGCCAGATGCTGGGAGGCGTCCTGACCGCCCTGCTGGCGACCTGCTGCGTTTTCCGCTTGTGGGGCAGCCGGGGGATGGCGCTGGCCGCAGGATTGCTGACGGCGCTTTATGCCCCCTCGTTGCTGTATGAATGCGTGGCGTTGCAGGAATCACTGCTGGCGTTGCTGGGCATCGCCGCCTTCGCCATGCTGCTGGAAGCCCATCGCCGCCGATTTTCTCCCGGAGCGCTCGTCGCCGCGGGGGCGGCGCTGGGCCTGACCG
>CASFXO010000405.1 GCA_949298665.1 uncultured Lentisphaeria bacterium | reverse complement strand
CGGTTCTCCGGGATGTCTCGCTGGAGATTCAGCAGGGGGAATATGTGGCGCTGATGGGGGCATCCGGCTCCGGGAAAAGTACGCTGATGAACATTCTCGGGGCCCTGGACCGGCCGACGTCCGGGGAATATTATCTGGACGGTGAGGAGATCGGCGGCATTTCCAATGACCGGCGGGCGATGGTCCGCAACCGGAAGATCGGATTCGTCTTCCAGAACTTCAATCTGCTGGCCCGGACCAGCGCACTGGAAAACGTGGTCATGCCGCTTACCTACACCGCGGGCAATCTTTCGCCGCGCCAGTGCCGGGAGCGGGGCATCGCCATGCTGAACCGGGTGGGACTGGCGGAGCGGCTTCATCACCATCCTTCGCAGCTTTCGGGCGGCCAGCAGCAGCGTGTGGCCATCGCCCGGGCGCTGATCAACCATCCGCCGGTGCTGTTCGCCGATGAACCGACCGGCAACCTGGATTCGCATACCAGTGTGGAAGTGCTGGAAATGTTCCGGGAGCTGAACCGGCAGGAAGGTATTACCATCATCATCGTCACCCATGCGGCGGACGTGGCGGAAAAGGCGGACCGGACGATTCACATCGCCGACGGTCAGATCGTGGAAGGCGTATTCGGCACGCCACAGGCTGGAAAGGAGGCCGGCGAATGAGACTGGGGTCTTCTTTTACGGTGGCGCTGCGGGCACTGGCCCGCAATCCGGGGCGGGCCGCTCTGACCATGCTGGGGATCATCATCGGGATTGCCGCGGTGATCACCCTGATGGAGCTGGGGGCCGGTTCCGCTGAGTCCATCCGCAGCAACATCGAAACCATGGGCGCCAGTACGATTCTGGTGTTTCCGGGGGCGGCGCGCAGCGGCGGGATCAGCATGGGATCGGGGACCAGCATGTCGCTGACTCCGGATGATTATCAGGCGTTGCTGCGGCGCTGTCCGCATGTGGAGGCGGCGGTTCCGATTGTGAATGCCCGGGGACAGGTGATTTTCGAAAACCAGAACTGGACGCCGAATTCCATGGTGGGGACCGCTCCGGAATATCTGGAAGTACGCGGCTGGACCATGGAGGAAGGGGAGATGTTCAACGACCGTCAGGTGCAGAGTTCGGCCACCGTCTGCGTCGTGGGCAAGACGATCGTGCGCGAACTGTTCAACGGCCGGTCGCCGCTCGGTTCGGAAATCCGGATCAAGAACGTCAATTTCCGGGTGATCGGCGTACTCGCTTCCAAGGGGGCGAACATGATGGGATTCGACCAGGACGACGTGATCATCGCTCCCTGGACGACGATTCGGCAGCGGGTGGCGGGGTCGCGGACATCGAGCGGGACCTCCACCACTTCGGAAATCTCCACAAACAGTGTTTATCCCGGAGAAACGAGTCTCTATCCGCCCCAGTCCGATACCTTCGAGTCAAACTACCGCTGGAGTCCGCGCTTCGTCTATGTGGATCAGATTCTGCTCAAAGCCTATTCTCCGGACGAGGCGTCGAAGGCCATGGACGAGATCGAGGCGGTGCTGCGTGAACGGCATCGTCTGACGCCGGGCATGGAGAATGACTTCCGGCTCCGCAGTTCGGCGGAAATGCTGAAGATGCTGACTGAAACCACGACGCTGATGACGAACCTCCTGCTGGGAGTGGCGCTGTTGTCGCTGGTGGTCGGCGGAGTGGGGATCATGAACATCATGCTGGTTTCGGTGACCGAGCGCACCCGGGAAATCGGGCTGCGCATGGCGGTGGGAGCGCGGGCGCGCGACATTCTCCGGCAGTTTCTGATTGAATCGATCGTGCTGTGTCTGGCGGGTGGATTGATCGGAATTCTGCTCGGGCACGGTGCGGCGCTGTTTCTGCGCTATTACCTGGGATGGCCGGTGATCGGTTCGGTGCAGGCGGTGCTGGCGGCGATGACGGTTTCGGCGTCGGTGGGGATCGTGTTCGGTTTCTACCCGGCCTGGAAGGCGTCGCGGCTGGACCCGATTGACGCGCTGCGGTACGAATAAGCTGAGGTTTGCGCCCGCATTTTCCGGGAAGACGGTATCCCGGACATGGGCAAAGGGAGTGGCGGACATGAGCAATGATCAGGATCATGCCGTACGCTATGCGGTGATCGGCTTCGGGGGAATTGCGGAAAACCGGATTGCCCGGGAAGGATTTGCGCTGGATCGGCGGCGTTTTGCGCCGTTGCGGGAGGCGGTTCTGCTCGGGGCATGGAGCCGGAGCGACCGGCGGCGGAGGGCGGCGGAGGAACTGGGTTTGCACTGGTACGAGTCGCTGGAGTCGCTGCTGGCGGATGAGCGGCTGGACGCGGTTTTCATCGCGGGGAACAATGCGACTCATGTTCCATACGCGCTTCAGGCGCTGGCGGCGGGAAAGCATGTGATTCTGGAAAAACCCATGGGAGTCACGTCGGCCGAGGCGGAAGCGGTGACGGCGACCGCAGCGGCCAGGCGTCTCAGTCTTTCCGTGGATCACATGATGCGTCGGAACGGCTTCAACCGGAAGGCGCGGGAGCTGATTCTCTCCGGCGCTTGCGGCACGGTGCGGCATGCGGAGCTTCACGTGCAGGGCGGTTTCGGTTTGCGGCCGGAGGAAAGGACCACCTGGCGCTGTGCCGATCCCGGCGAACTGGGCGGGCCGATCGGCGACGTCGGCAGCCACTGTCTTTATATGGCGGAATATCTGCTGGGATCGCCGATTGTCCGGATCGCGGCGGTTTACGAGCCGAAGGTGCTGCCGGTGCCGGTGGAGGATGGGGCGATGATCCGTTTTGAACTGGCGTCCGGTTTGCGCGGTGTGATCCGGGTGGCGTTCGGCGTGTCGTACGGGACTGCGGAAGAAGCGCAGGACCAGCTTGGATATGAAATTTACGGTACGGCTGGAACCCTCCGCGGCTGCGGGGTGCTGGGACAGTTGTCCGGTCATGAGGATGAGCCGCGACCGCTGCGGCTGGAGTTGCACCGCAACGGAGAGCGGATTGCGGTCCGGCCGGAGCACACGGAAAACATCTACCGGCAGGTGGTGGCGGAGCATGCGGCTTCGGTGCGGGACGGTCACCCGCTTTCCGGTGAGGAAGGGGTGCACAATCTTCGACTCTGTCTGGCGGCGCACGCTTCCGCCCGGCAGGGCGGCGTCTGGCTCGACGTTCGCTGACGTGTTCTTCGCGTTATGGACGAACGTTTCCGGGGCGGGACTGCTGTTCGGTCCGGATCGCCAGAAGCTCCTTGATGAAACGGCCGTGGTACCCCGGCTCCGGAAGAGCCAGCAGGTCGCTCAATTCCACATAAAGCCGGTACAGGCGATCGTAAACCGCCTGGTGTGCAGGCACCGGTTCGTACACTTCCCGCCGGAAACGGCACATCGCGCGCTGTGCCGCGGGGGCGTCGGGATGAGCGCCTCCGACGACCGCCGCGAAAACGGCGGCGCCGAGGGCACAGGATTCTTTTTCCTCCGGCAGCAGCAGCCGTTTGCCGAGGACGTCGGCGTAAATCTGCATCAGCAGGGGACTTTTGGCCGGGATTCCGCCGGAGCAGACCACTTCGCGCGGGCCGACGCCGTATTCTTCCAGTCGTTCGATGATGCGGCGCGCTCCGTAAGCCGTCGCTTCCACCCAGGCCCGGAACAGTTCCGCCGGGGTGGTACGCAGCGTCAGCCCCAGTACCGTACCGGTCAGCTGCTGATCGCAGTAGGGATTGCGGTTGCCGTTGTGCCAGTCGAGCGCCAGAAGTCCGCTGCTTCCGGGGGGAAACTCCGCCGCCGCCGTTTCTATTTCCCGGAAGGCCCGATGGTCCTGTCCGCAGATGTCGACGACAAACCAGTTGAAAATATCCCCCACCGCCGACTGACCGGCTTCGAAGCCGAAATGTCGCGGGAGCACCGAGCCGTTGACGATGCCGCAGATGCCCGGTGTTTCCGGGATGTCTCCGACCGCCGGAGCCGCCATGATGTCACAGCACGAGGTTCCGATGATTTTGACGATCCGTCCCGTTCCGACACCGGACCCCACCGCGCCGGCATGGGCGTCGATGATGCCGACCGCAATCGGAATTCCGGCGGGAATGCCGAACTTGTCGGCCCATTCGCCGCAGAGGTTTCCGGCGAGCCGGTCGGAGGTGCAGGCCTGCGGGTCCAGGCGGTCGCGCAATGTGGTCAGTTTCGGCGAAAGCCGCGCCAGAAAGTCCCGGTCCGGCCAGCCGCCCCATTCTTCGGCGTACATGGCTTTGTGGCCCGCGCCGCAGACACTGCGGCGAACGGCGCGCGCATCCCGGACGCCGGCGAGAACCGCCGGATTCCGTCCGGTTCCGGTTGCGAGCCCCGGAAAAGGCTGATGGACCCGCACCGGCGAAAACCGGGAAAAACGGAAGGCTCCATGATGGGGGGCCTGTACATGGCCGATGTCAGAAGCTTGAAAAGGTGCGTTTCATTTTATTATATCTGTTTTGCCGTCTGAAAGCAACCGTTTTTTTGAAATGATGAATTGTTTTTTGAATATTTTCACATGAACATTCATGAATAAGAGAGGAATCCGGAAGGTTTTTCCATGATTTTTCAGAAATTTCTCCCTTGGGAAGACTTTTTTATGGATGGGGCAGGAGAAAAATAAATTGTTTTGAATCCAAAGTCATGAGACATGAGTTTTTCCCGTCTGGAGAATTGACTTTCCCGGAACGGTCGGTGGATGAGGAGCGGCGTCATACCGCCGTCGCCGGAGTGGAAGCGGCGGGAAAAAGTCGGTTCAGAAAATCAGCGCGGGCAGACCGGAGGCGGTGCGCCGGGCATTGACGTGCTGGCAGAGCGCGGGGTCCCGGGCAATGAGTTTCAGCAGGGCCGACGGCGTGTGTCCGGTTTTCCCGGCGGTTGCTTTCAAATCCCAGTGCTGTTCCTCCAGATGGTCGAGCAGCCGCGCCACCCAGAGCGGATAGTCGAGGTGATCAAGCGCACAGCGCGCGCGCGGCAGCTCCGAGGCCGGATGCGCGCGCAGCGCCAGGGCGATATTCAGCCGCAGTTTACGCAACGCAATCGCGCGGTTGCGGTGCTGGCTGCGTTCGGAGCAGTCAACCGCTTCGATGCCGGTGGCACGGTGGCGGAGCCGGACGGCAGAGGCGGTTTTGTTGCGGTGCTGGCCGCCGTTGCCGGTACCTTTGGTGAAGGTCATGACGCAGGCTGCCGCAAGGTCCCGGTCGTCGAGCCGGAGCACGGCATCGCGGTCGCAGGCGGCATCCTTATTCATCGGGATACCTCTGACGGATGATGGCGGCGGGACGCTTCTTGGTTTCAATGAAGACCCGGGCCAGATAGATGCCGACGGTGCCGATGGAAATCATCAGCAATCCCCCAAGCCCCCAGATGGAGGCGACCACATGGCTCCAGCCGACGGGGACCTCCCAGAAGATTTTGTTGATCAGCAGAAAGAGCAGATGCAGCAGCGCCGCCGCGAAAACCATCCAGCCCGCCAGAAAAATCAGATACAGCGGCGCCGCGCCGGAAGACGTGATGGAGTCGACGGCATGGCGGATTTTCCGGCGCAACGTGTAGGTGCTTTCTCCTTTGCTGCCTTTGACGGCTTCGTGGGGAATCTGGCGGAATCCGGCCAGAGCGAAGTTGATCCAGAGATCGAATTCCCGGTCGTCGAAGCGTTTGAGCGCCTCGACGTAACGACGGGTCATCAGTCGCGCGGTCAGCGTGTCGGCGGGATAGTCGAAATCGCATCCCCATTTCATGATCCGATAGAAGAGCCGTCCGCTGACGCGTTCGAACCAGCCGCCGCGCCGCGTCGGCTGCACACCGTAAACCACGTCCGCGTCCGGATTCCGGTCGAGGACGGCGGTAAATTCGGTCAGGAGTTCGGGAGCCTCCTCCAGATCGCAGTCGATCAGAAACACCCGGTCGCCGCGGCTGTCGCGGATGCCGGTCATCAACGCCTTGTGATGGCCGAAGTTGCGGGAAAGATCCAGAATCCGGATACGGGGATCGTCCGCGCGCAGCCGCAGCGCGACGGCGAGGGAATCGTCCGGAGATCCGTCGTTGACGAGGACTATTTCAAAATCGTCTCCGGCCACGGCGATTGCGGCGGCGGCCGCGCGGCGGCAGAATTCCGGCAGCCAGGCGGCGGAGCGATACAGACTGCTGACAATGGAAATTTTCATGGTCATCAAAAATACTCCCTGTATTCAGATCCGTCAAGAGGAAAAATAAAAAAAAACGCCGGATGGATAAAATGCGTTTTTTTTTTAATTTTTCCGGCGCGGACCGGGTTGCAATCACTTTTTTCCCTGCTATTAATAGGAAGTGCCCAAGGCATGAATATGACCTGGATTTTTCATGGTTGCAGTCCTTAACATAAACAATAAAGGATCCTTATGAAAAAAGCTGCTGAGTGTCGTAATTTCGTGATTGCCGGCCACTGCGGAAGTGGTAAAACCGCTCTCTCCGATCTGATGCTGTTCAAGGCCAAAGCCGTTGACCGGGCAGG
>CASFXO010000404.1 GCA_949298665.1 uncultured Lentisphaeria bacterium | reverse complement strand
CGGCATTCATCCCGACGCTCTGCGGATCCTGGCGGAGGCCACGCGCGACGCGGCGGAACAGCTGAAGCTGCCGCAGCCGGCAACCTGGATCCAGCCCGGCGGGCGGGAACCGATCATTTTCGCGGAAGATGTGCGCGAAGTCTACGGAAAGGACTTTCAGTACACCTCCGCGGCCACTTACCAGAACGCCGCGTTCAAGGTTTACAACGAGCCGGACCCGGAACGCTGCCGCTACGCCATGCAGTGGGGCAATTTTTCCCTGGAAAGGAATACCCCGGCGGAATTGAAAAAACGCATTGCCGACCAGGTGGCCAAACATTATGTCCTGTTCGGTTCCAGCCATATGATCGTCCGCCAGGTGCCCGGAGGCTGGGAAGAATATCTGCAGCGGCATGACGAATTGCTGGACTGGTGCCGGAAAACCGGTATTCCGGTCCGCACCCAGCGGGAGTGGACGCGGCGGCTCTACGATTCGGCGGAGAACCTCGACCGCGGGGCCGAGGTGATGCCCTCCCTGACGGTGGACCGCGACGGGGACGGCTGCCCGGACGGTTACGATCCGGGCGAAACGGTTACCGTGCGCGACGGCGTGCTGGAACGGCGGACGCCGGGGCGGATGTTTACGGTGACGCGGCTTTCCGGGATGGAAAAGGGGGCGAACCGCTTCACTTTCGAGGGGACCGGTCCCGAAGGCGGGCGCTGGGTGGCGCAATTCGTCTACTATGGGCGCAGCGGCGAACTCGGCGCGGAGGACTTCGCCATGCCGATCCGGAGCGGGGAACCGGCTGTTTTCTCCGCGTCACCGACCGTGCCGGAAGAGGCGGCGGCAATGACCGTGGTCGTTCGCGGGGAAGGGCCCGACGGCGTGTTCACCTTGGAGCAGCCTTCGCTGCGCCCCTGACGGGCGGAGGTCTGGTTGTTTGAACGGAAACCGGAGTGGTTGCGCGCGCCTGTCCGGGGATGGGCTTTGATGAAAGTTAAGCGTTTTTTTAAGAAAAATGCGGCGAAGTCATTTGCCATCGTATCCGGCAGCGGGTATGGTATGACGCAGAAAAAAACGCGGAGAGAACGGCTCCGTCGTGCCGGACTTCGTATCGGAACAGGGATTGAACGCCGGATTGCACTTTGCAAAACAGAGGAGATGAAACCATGATCGAAAACAACCAGGTATTCAAGTGTCTGACGTGCGGCGCCACGGTGGAAGTCGTCGGCGCCGCGGGCGGAACGCTGGTCTGCTGCGGCAAACCGATGCGCCTGATGCGGGAAAACGAAACCGACGGGTCTTCGGAAAAACACGTGCCGGTACTGGAGGACAACGGTCCGGGCGTCAAGGTGAAGGTCGGCTCGCTGCCGCACCCGATGGAGCCGGATCACTACATTGAATGGATCGAAATCATCAATGGTCCATACGTCAATCGGCGTTACCTCACTCCGGGCGAAGCGCCCGAAGCGGAGTTTTATGTGTCGCGTCAGGACGGTCTGGTGGTGCGCGCATTCTGCAATAAACACGGTCTCTGGAAAAGCTGAGATCCCGGCGACCGACCTCCGCGCCGCCGTCTGCGGGCGGCGGCGTGTTTCCTTCCTTCCGGAAAATTCCGTGAAAAACCTGCGCCCGTT
>CASFXO010000403.1 GCA_949298665.1 uncultured Lentisphaeria bacterium | reverse complement strand
ACCGGCGTTTTCCGGAACTGAAGCTGGTGCTGGCCCACCTCGGCGGAATGGATATGTGGGACGAGGTGGAAAAGGAACTGCTCGGACTGCCCGTCTATCTGGATCTGGCGATGATCGGCGACTTCAATGTCGGCGCGGAGCACCTGGTGCGGATGATCCGGCGGCACGGGGCGGAACGGATTCTCTTCGGAACGGACAGTCCCTGGCTGGATCAGAAACGCGCGGTGGATTTCGTCCGTTCGCTGCCGCTTTCGGAAACGGAGAAGGAGCAGATCTTCTACCGCAATGCGGCCGGTCTGCTGGAGCTGGACGTCCGATAGACGAACGGAGAAGGAGAGCAGGTGATGATGGAGTGGAAAAATCTGGTTTCGCCGCAGCGTCTCGGGCGACGCGACGACGGAGCGGTAATCACCCAGGACCGGTCGCCGTTCCAGCGGGATTTCGACCGGATCATCTTTTCTTCGGCGTTCCGCCGGATGCAGGACAAGACTCAGGTGTTTCCGCTGGCGGAGAACGATTATGTCCGCACCCGTCTGACGCATTGTCTGGAAACCTCTTCAATCGGTCGGTCGCTGGGTACGGCGGCGGGCGTGTTCATCTGCCGCGAATTCGACACGGCCGGGGCGCAGCCCAGCGACATCGGCGCCATTGTGGCGGCGGCGGCGCTGGCGCACGACATCGGCAATCCGCCGCTGGGACACGGCGGCGAGGAATCCATCCGGCACTGGTTTACCCATTCCGAAGCGATCGCGCCGATGCGGGACGCGATGACGCCGGAGGAATACGCCGACTTCGAACGCTACGAAGGCAATGCCCATGGATTCCGGGTGATCAGCGTCCTGCAGATGCCGGATCAGATCGGCGGCATGCAGCTGACCTGCGCCACGCTGGGGGCGTTCGCCAAGTATCCGGTGGCGGCGCTGGTGACGGAGCGGCCGCCCGGGGTGGCGGGAAAGAAATTCAATTTCTTCCGGCAGGACCGGGCGCTTTTCCGGGAGGTGGCGGAAAAGGTCGGGTTGCGGCGGATCGCCGAGGACAGTTACTGCCGTCATCCGCTGGCGTTTCTGGTGGAGGCGGCGGACGACATCGCCTACCGGATCGTGGATTTCGAGGACGCCCACATGGTGGGACTGATCGACTACGACGAGCTGGAGTCGTACTTTCTGGAGATCATCGGCGAAGAGTGGGTGCCGGATTATCTGCGGAAAATCGCGACGGCGGCGCGACGGGTGGAATTTCTCCGGGCGCAGGTGATCGGTGTACTGGTCCGACAGGCGGTGGCCGTCTTCACCGCCCGGCAGGAGGAGCTGCTGCGGGGAGAATTGGAAAAACCGTTGATTGACTACATTCCCGCCGCCCCGGTGTTGAAGAAGATCATGGACCGGAGCATTCCCGATATTTACAACACGCCTCAGGTGGCTTCCATCATCGCCGCCGGATTCGAGCTGCTCTCCGGGATGCTGGACGCACTGGTGCCGGCGGTGAACGAAGTAGCGATCGAACTCAACGGCGGCCCCGCCGCCTCCTACCGTTCCCGGCGGCTGATCAAGATTCTGCCGGGCCGTTACGCGCCGCCGGAGGACCCGCAGTGGCGGCGGAGCGCGTATCTGCGGATGCTGTATGTGCTGGATTATCTTTCCGGCATGACCGATTCCTATGCCGTGTCGCTCTTCAAGAAACTGAAAGGAATTTCCCTCTGATGCCGGAACTGCCGGAAGTGGAAACCGTGGCGCGGGCGCTGCGCCCGCATCTGACCGGACGCCGGATTACGCGCGTGGAGGTTTTTTCCCCGAAAATGCGCGAACCGCTGACGCCGCTGACGGAAGCCGGTCTGCCCGGACGGACGGTGCGGACGGTGCGCCGTCGCGGACGGTATCTGCTGCTGGACCTGGACGACGGGCGGACGCTGCTGGCGCACCTCGGCATGTCCGGGGTGATCCGGCTGGAAGGGGCGGAGGTGCCGCGCCGGAAGCACGAGCATGTTTTTCTTTATTTTGAGGAGAATCTGATCTTCCGTTTCGAATGTCCCCGGCGGTTCAGCGTCTTGAAGATCTGTTCTCCGGAGCATCCGGGGGAAGACCCGCCGGAACTGGCGACGCTCGGCGTGGAGCCGTTGTCGGAGGCATTTGACGCGGCATATTTCTTCCGGCGTTCCCGGGGCCGCACCGGGCCGCTCAAGGTCTTTCTGATGAACAATGAAATCGTAACCGGCGTCGGCAACATTTACGCGACTGAGGCGCTGTTCGCCGCCGGATTGCGCCCGGCGCGCCGGACGGGATCGCTTACCCGGAAGGAATGCGGCGCGCTGGTCGCCGCGGTCCGGCAGGTTCTCCGGAATGCGATCGCCGCGGGCGGGACCACCATTCACGATTACCGCCACGTGGACGGCTCGGAAGGGAAGTTCGAACAGGAATTACGCATGTACGGCCGCGCCGGACAGCCCTGTGAAGTTTGCGGGACGAAGATCCGGACCGTCCGGCTCGGCGGCAGAAGTTCCGCCTTCTGCCCGCATTGCCAGCAATAGAAGAGGAATGCCCGGTCCGGGCACTGCCCGACCGGATGATGAAACATTCGGAAATTCGCACCGGAATCTGCAACGACCCGTTGCCCGGCGCACAAAGCGGGGAGGCCGGAAATGAGACGATGGAAACAGGCGGGATACGGAATAACGGCGCTGCTGCTCTGGCTGACGGCAGGGAACGTCCGGGGAGACTGGCCGACGTATGAGGAGGCGGGCTTCCGCCACGCGGCGCTGATCTACCAGCGGGAGACACGGCGGATGGAGGAATTCAAGCCGATGATCGCCCGGCACCGGCGCGGGACCGGAACTTTTGAACCGCAGGGGGTTTTTGACTGTTTTCTGTTTCTGGACCTGCACGTGAACGGCATCCGCACGGAGAACGGCAAAACCCATCTCAAGGACTGGCGGCTGCAGCTGGAACAGTGGTTCACGCCGGAACGGGAAGTGGACGCCCTGCATCGGGCGGCGCTGGAGCTGAAACAGGAGCTCGGAGGGAAACTGCCGCAACAGCTGACGGTGATTTTTTCCATTCCCTACATGCATCCGGAGGTGACGGATTTCGGGGATGTCGACGGCGACGGGACCAGTGAGAGTTTCGCCGATCCGGAAGGCGTCCGGAAAGTCGCCGAGTGGTACATCCGCGCCATCGAGGAGAAAATGCAGGCGTATCCGGAATTGAAACTGCTGGGCTTCTACTGGATGAACGAGAGCGTCCGGAAGGACGAGCAGACGTTGAAGATCGTCTCCGGCATGCTGAAGGAACGCGGACTGCGCTTCATCTGGATTCCCTGGTTCCGGGCGGCCGGCTGGGAACGGTGGCGCGACTTCGGGTTCGACTGCGCGCTGATGCAGAGCAATTACGCCTTTACGTCGTACTCTTCCGGGAAGAAGTCGCGGCGGAACCGGCTCGATCTCTGCGCCGATCTGGCCCGCAGCCGGGGGCTCGGAATCGAAATCGAATTCCCCCACCGGCGCGACGCGGAAGGCATTGAGATCATCCGGCAGACCTACGACGCCGGCAGCCGTCTGGGATTCCAGCAGATTCCGGCGGCCTATTATCTGGGGAGCGAGTTCAAGGAATACGCTTCGCCGGATCCGGCGGTTCGGCAGGTGTACGACTGGACCTGCGATTACATCGCGGGCAAGGACATGCGGATTCCCGCGGAAGCGGTCCGGATCGACCGCCGCGAATCGGGTGAGGTGCTGGCGGAAATGACGTGGGAATCGGCGCGTCCGGTGCATTATCTGGATCTGCTGCTGGAGGAACCGCCGGAAAATCCCTGGCGCGGATGGGTCGTCGCGGAAGGCCGGAAGAGTCCGGACGCGGCGTGGGAGCCGCTGGTGTGGCAGGCCCGGAAGGGGGCGGATCCCGGCAACGGACGGTATCAGAACGTCACGCTGCCGGTTTTCGCCGAGGTGGCGGCGCTGCGGGTGCGGATGATTCCGGCGGCGGGAGCCGGGGCGCCGCGTCTCACCGGGGTGTGGCCCGATGCGGTGACGCCCGCCGTACCGCCCGGAAAGACGGAAGAGGCGGAGCAGGAAGCGCCCCCCGCATCATCTGCCGCGGTGTACGCGTACCCCGACAACGCCGCCGGGCGCAAGCTGCTTGACGGCCGGACTTCCGGCGGCTGGGGCGCCTATCTGGGCTGGCGGAAAGCTCCGCTCGGCGTGATGTTCGATCTCGGTCCCGGGGGCGTGGAGTGGGACGAGGTCCGGGTGCACGCCCGGCGGGAACCGGGGGCGGCGATCGCCTATCCGCTCCGGTTGTCGCTGAGCGCCTTCGCGGAGGCGCCGGAAAAAGTTTCCGGCGGGCGGGGGGCATTGCCGCAACAGGCGGTGATGGCGGGAGTCCCCAGACGGGAGACCACCCGGAGCACGCCCGACGGAAAGGTGCAGGAATCGATGTTCGTGTTCCGCCTGGACCGGCCGCTCCGGCAGCGCCATGTGGCGCTGGAAGGAGAAGCGGCCGCCTGGGCGTTTCTCTCCGAGGTGGAGTTTTTCTGTCGCGGACGGCGTCTGCCGACGGAGGCGATCCGCTACCGCATCACCGCGCCGCTCAAGCGTCGGGAAACTGCCCGTCAGCCCTGACGGAAGGCGCGTTCCGTCCCGGCGGGCACAGGCGCCTCCCCGCCGGGCGGCGATGACTGACCGCGTCGGAAAACCGCTTCAGCGGGCGAGCTCCCGCAGCGCCCGATCGTAATCGGGATCCCGGACGATGTCATCCACCAGCTGGGTGTAACGGATGATGCCGTTTTCGTCAATGATGACGACGGCGCGGGCGAACAGGCCTTCGAGCGGGCCGCTGGTGATCAGAACACCGTAGTCTTCGCCGAACCGGCACTGCGGGCGGAACGCGGAGAGCGTCCGGACGTTCTGCAGGCCTTCCGCGCCGCAGAAACGGCTCTGGGCGAAGGGCAGGTCCCGGGAAATGCAGAGCACCAGCGTCCGGGGCATTTCGGAAGCGTGCTGGTTGAAGGTTCTAACCGATCTGGCGCAGGTGGGGGTGTCGATGCTGGGAAAGATGTTGAGCAGCAGACGGTTCCCTTTCCCGTCCGCCAGCCGGAACGGCTTCAGGTCGGAGTCGGTCAGCGTGAAGTCCGGCGCCGGTTCGCCGGGGCGCACCGGAGCGCCGGCGAGAGAGACGGGAGTTCCGTTGAAAAGCGTGGTGTGCGGCATGATGATGTTCCCTCCTTGTTTTGAATGGGCACGGTCCGGAGACGGAGGATGGTCATCGGACATTCCGACCTAGTCGGAATGGGGACCATCTGCTGGAACATACCGGTTGCCGGCGCAAAAAGCAAGCGTATGGCAACGGAAACCGAGTTTTTTCGTCTTTTCGACTCTTTCCCGTTCATTCTCTCCGGTCTTTCCCCGGTACCGGAACAATGGGGGCTCTTGCAAATGTTTTTTTTACACGGTACATTATGAAGCAATGTACCCGAGGGATGACGGCATGGTTTCCCGGAAACAGGCCGACTGGAATATTTTCATAGATGATCATGGACGAAACCACAGCAGAAACTGTAAACGATCTGGAAAAACTCGCGGCAGCCAATCAACGGAAGGCATGGGCGGTTCTTCGCTCCAGCGGCCTGCGTGAAGCCTGGGAGGCGGTCGGCGCGCGCGTAAATCCGGTCGGTTCCCTCGCGATGGGGCTGCTGCTGACGCACCGGGACATCGATCTGCATGTTTATACGGACACGCTCGACGCGGCCGCGGGGTTCCGGATCATGGGCGGCTTCGGCGCGGATCCCGCCGTGAAGCGTCTGGAATACCGGAATCTTGCCGCGACGGAGGAGGCGTGCCTGGAATGGCACGTCTGGTATGAGTACCGGGGGGAGTGCTGGCAGATCGACCTGATTCAGATTCGGCGGGGATCGCGGTACGACGGCTGTTTTGAAACGGTCGCGTCCCGGATTGCGGCAGTGCTCACGCCGGAGACGCGCCGGGCGATTCTGGAGCTCAAATACCGGACGCCCGAAACGGAATCCATTCATGGGATCGAATATTATCAGGCGGTGCTGGATGGCGGGGTGCGGACCTGGCCGGAATTTCTCGCCTGGCGCGCCGCGCACCCCGTGAACGGAATCATCACCTGGAGACCGTGAAGATGACATTGGAGGAACAGTTCGACCTGATTGCCCGCGAATACGACGCCGGGCGGAGAAAATTCATTGCGTGCTTTGACGACTTTTACGACCGGACGACCGCGCTGATCGCCGCCTGTTTTCCCGCGCCGGAACGGATTCTGGATCTGGGGGCGGGGACCGGACTGCTGAGCCGGTATTATCTCCGGCATTTTCCGCGGGCGGAATATGTGCTGGTCGACGCGGCGCCGGGGATGCTGCAGGTCGCGCGCGAACGTTTCGCCGGTCTGGCCAACTTCCGGTTTCTGGTGGAGGACTACACCCGGACGCTGCCGGAGGGGCCTTTCGACTGGATGGTTTCGGCGCTTTCGATCCATCATCTGGAGCCGGAACGGAAGGCGGCACTGTTCCGCGCCGTCCACGCCGCGCTGCCGCCGGGCGGGGTGTTCGTCAACTACGATCAGTTCTGTGCCGCGACACCGGAATGGAGTCGGCGGATGGACGCGGTCTGGACGGCGGAGCTGGAACGGAGCGGTCTTTCACCGGCGGAACTGGAACACTGGCGGGAGCGCCGGAAACTGGACCGGGAATGTTCGCCCGATACGGAAATCGCCCTGCTGAAGGCCTCCGGCTTCGCTCCGGTGGAATGCTGGTATCGCTGTGGAAAATTCGCAGTGATTGCGGCATGCCGGTCGGAAGTGACGGCGGTCAGGGGGGGAGAATGAAGCGGATTCTCGTCATAGGATGCGGCGGCGCGGGAAAAACGGAGTTCGCATGGCGGCTGGGGGAACGGCTCCGGCTTCCGGTGCACCATCTGGACCGGCTCTGGTGGCGTCCGGGATGGGTGGCGACGTCCCCCGACCATTTCGATGCAGAGCTCGCCGAGATCCTGCGCACCGATGCCTGGATCATGGACGGCAATTACCGGCGGACGCTCCCGGAACGGCTGCGGTACGCCGACACGGTGATCTGGCTGGACTATCCGCGCCTGGTCTGTCTCCGGCGCGTCTGGAAACGGTTCCGGCGTTATCGCGGCACGGCCCGACCCGATATGACGCCCGGTTGTCCCGAGCGTTTGGATTGGGATTTTCTCCGGTACATTCTGCGATTCCCGCAGGACACGCGCCCGCGGCTGGAGGCGGCGCTGGCCGATTTCCCCGGCCGCATCATCCGTTTCAAAAGTCCGGCGGAAGCCCGGCGGGAACTGGAACGGCTGTGTCCGGAAGACGGCACTGCCGATGCATGACCGCCGCTCCGGCCGCATTGCCGGACTGCCGCCGCACCTGCGCGGCACGGGAAAACGGGAGCCGGTATTCCGGGCCGGTATCGCTCTGATTCCGGTCCGCCCCCGCCGTTGCCATGAGGAAACCGAGAAAAAAAGGTTTTTTTCTGAATCAGGGGTTGACATTGCGGAACATTTTGGTTATAATAGAATCGTCAAAGTTGTTGGTACAAGTTGCAAGGATTGCTTAAAATGGATGGTACAACGCAGAAAGTTTCCTATAAGTACCAGGATCTGAAGAGCCATCTGATTACGCAGATCAGCGCGGGGGCGCTGGCCGGGGGAACGCGGGTCGGGTCGGAAAACGAACTGGGCACGCAGTTCAATCTTTCGCGCAATACGGTCCGACAGGCGCTGAAGGAACTGGAAAACGAGGGGTATTTGTACCGGATTCAGGGGAAAGGGACCTTTGTCCGGGACGCCCGGCCGCACGTGTCGCGGAAAATCGCGCTGATGATTTACGACAGCAGCTATGCGACGCATCCGGTGACGTCGGCGTTGATCCGGGGGGTGTCGGAGGCGTTGGCGGAGAAGGGATATTTTCTGGACATTCTGGCGAGCCGACGCAGTTTTCACGACGAGAATCTGACCAAATTGAGCGAGACCTATGCCGGTTTTCTGATCGGAGCGTACCAGATGGACGAACTGATCGTGCAGGAGCTGGACCGGACCGGTTCGCCCTATTTGTTCGTCAAGAATTACCTGCCGAGCCGGATGCGGGAGGCATTGCGCATTGACTTCGAGCACGCGGGTTTCGAGCTGGCGGAACACATCATCCGTACCGGGCGGCAGGAACTGGCGCTGATTCACGACGGGGCGTCCAGCCCGATCGCCATGGAATTCCGCGACGGCGTTTTCAGCGCCTGCATGGAATACGGAGTCCGGCTGCGCAAACAGCACGTTTTCGAATCCCGTCCGGACGACCCGGGACAAGTGGCGCGGATTGTGAACGCCGTGACCACGGGCCCCGACCGGGTGGAGGCGGTGATCTGTCCGGGCGATGCCATGGCACTCGAAATCATCACCGAACTGGCCCGGCGCGGGATCCGGGTGCCGGACGACATGGCGGTTTCCGGGTTGAACAATTCCGATATTTCCTCCGTGGTGCGGCCGTCGTTGACGACGGTGGACATTCCCACGTTCGAGCTGGGTCGCGTGGCCGCTGACATGATTGTGGCCAGAATCAACGGCGATCGTCCCCCGATGCCCGCACCCATCCGGGGACGGTTGATCGTGCGGGAATCCACCCGGCAGGTTCCGGCTGCCGATAAGATAACGTAACTTTCTTATTTTCTTATAATTCCATAAAAAACATCGGGCTGTTTCAGACAGTCCCCGGGGGACTTTTTGCGCCTTGCGGCGGCAGGACGCGGAGAGTTTTCTCAGAAGGAAAGGATGGCGGAATCGGTCATGATGACGTTGCGGGTGATGTGCTGGGGAATGATTCTGGGACTCGGGCTGTCGGCAGGGGGCGCTTCCCTGCAGGCGACGTTTGAGAAGGGGCCCGACGCCGACCGGGCGGAGGGGAGACCGGCCTGTCTCGGCGCGCGGGGGGAACCGGCGCCCGGCAAAGGGGGCGGACAGGCGCTGCGCACGCCGAAAGGAGGCGCCGTGTATGCGGCGGAGAACAACATTTCATTGCGGGAAGGGACGGTCTCCTTCGATTTTCAGCCTTCCTGGAACGGGGATGACAACCGGGTTCACGTGCTGTTCGCCGTGTACACCGGCGATCCGAAGAACTACTTGCAGATCAGCAAGCTCGGCGCCCGGTCCGGCAATGCCAATACGCTCGGCGGCGCGTTCGTGGTCAACGGTCGCTGCACCTATATCGGCGAACACGACGGCAGCCGGCTGCCCGTAGCGCACTGGAAGAAGGGGGAGTGGCATCGCATCGAGCTGGCCTATGATGCCGGGCGGTACTATTTCCGGGTGGACGGCAGGGACACATTTACCGGAGAGCGCCTTCCGTTTGCGTCCGAACCGGGGGCGAAAACCCGGATCGTACTGGGGGAATCGGGGGGAGACGTGTTCGACAATCTGACGATC
The DNA here is from genome assembly GCA_949298665.1 of uncultured Lentisphaeria bacterium. Lineage (GTDB taxonomy): Bacteria > Verrucomicrobiota > Lentisphaeria > Victivallales > Victivallaceae > CALXOD01. The sequence continues at coordinate 6,085 of CASFXO010000403.1, read as the reverse complement.
GAACCGGTATGCCGGTTTCGTTTCGAAGCGCCGACTGCGGCGGGCGCCCTGCCGGAGGCGGCGGTGGTTTTCCTGGACGAGGCGACCCCATACGGCGCCGACCGGCCCGCCGCGGTCGGGTGGAATGCGCTGCCGACTTCGCTGGGGCCGCTGCCGCTGCAGCTGGACGGTCAGTATTACGCCTGGGGGATCGCCGCGCATGCCCCCAACCGGATCACCTACCGGACCGGGAAGAAATTCGACCGGTTTCAGGCGCTGATCGGTATCAACGACAGCGCCGGACTGCGCGGCAGCGTGCTGTTCAAGGTGCTCGGCGACGGCCGGGAACTTTTCCGGCGCTACCAGACGCGCACCGACGCGCCGTTTCCGGTGTCGGTGGACATTCGCGGCGTGGACAGGCTGACGCTGGTGACGTCGGACGGCGCGGATGATTTCTGCGATCATTCGGTCTGGGTGGATGCGCTGGTGGCGCGCCGGGACGCGGTGGTGCCGCCGCCGAGCCGGGTGGCGGAGTCGCCGGTGAAACGGCGGCAGAGCGGCGTCGCGACGGCGGACGCGGCCGCGCTGGAGGAGGAGGCCTACCGGTTCCGGGGGGAGGATCTGACGGCGCGCGCAGGGGAGGCGCAGGTTTTGTTCGCCGCGGGGAATGTGCTGGATGCGTTTGATCCGGCGGCACCGCGTTCCTTTGCACCGCAGGGGGAATTGAGCGGGTTTGCCGCGCCCGACGAATTCGAGACGCTGGGGGTGGTGCTGGGGGCTCCGGCGGAGCTGACCGGAGTTACAGTGGAAATGACGCCGCTGCGGCAGGATTCCGGCATGGAGATTCCGCCGGACCGGGTGGAGCTGTTGTACGGCATGCGGATGCGGGAGAGCCTGCGTTACGACCGGCCGACGGAACAGTATCTGGTGACGACCCGGTTTCTGCGGCGCTGGCAACAGCAGTCGCTGCGGGCGGGGCATTTCCGGGAATTGTTCGTGCGGATTGCCGTGCCGGAGGATCAGGCGCCGGGCCGATACCGGGCGGAATTGCGGGTGCGCGACGGCGGTGGACGGCAGCTGGCGGCGCTGCCGGTGGATTTCGAGGTGCTGCCGGTGAAACTGCGGCTGCCGGACGACAAGTGGTTCGGCATGTATTACGACATGAACCGGGTGCGGCACGATGACACGGCGTTTCGCGCGGAAATCCGGGATCTGCTGGAACACCAGGTGACCATGCTGTTCTGCGGCGACTATCTGAAGCCGGCATTTCAGGTGCAGCCGGATGGCTCCTGTCGTCCGGATTTCACCACCATGGACGCCGGGATCGACAAGCTGGTGGACGCCGGGTTCCGCGGCAAGCTGGTGGTCAGCTGCGAACTGGGGGAAGTGATCGGTCTGTTTTACGAAATGAACGGAGTGGCGGGCCGGGCCGCGGCCGCCGCCGAAGCGTTGAAGAATCCGGAGTACCTCCGACTGGCGGTCGATGTGATGAACGGCATCCGGGCGCTGCAGCGAAAGTATCCGCAGGTGGAACTGATCATCACCACCATGGACGAGGTGTTCAATCACGGCCGGTTGCCGCTTTATCTGGCGGGGGTGAAGGCGGCCCGGCAGGTGCCGGGATTTCAATATTACATCACCTTTCATTTTCTGGACGAGCGCGCCGACCGGATGCGGCAGGAGCTGGCGCCGTACGTGGATTACCGCTGTCATCACATGTTGTCCTGGGAATGGTATCTGGCGCGGGGCAACACGGCCGAGGCTTATCAGCAGGAGCTGGACCGTTACGGCAGCGTCGCGGGGGCCTATTACAATCCGGTCGGGGCGTATTACAGTCCCGCGTGGTACCGGCTGATCATGGGACTGGAATTCGTGGAGGGGCCGCTCTCCTTTCAGATGCCGTGGATGTATTACTCGTGTCTGCTGGATCCGTTCACGTTCCCGGACAATCACGGCAGTCATATTTTCGGATTTTATTCGGCGGCGGACGGGGAAGTGGTTTCCGCCCGGATCTGGGAGGGATACCGCGAAGGGATGGACGATCTGCGGTATCTTTCCACGCTGAAGGCGCTGATCCGGGAACAGGCCGCGGCCCGGCCGGAACTGGCCGCGGAGGCGGCGGCCTTCGTCCGCGCCACGCTGGACGGGATGCCGAAATCGCAGGGATTGCCGAACGGTCCGGCATTGCGCGGAGATCCGCTGGAGTGCCCGTGGACCGGCAAACTGGCGCAGGAATACGATTATCAGCGGCTGCAGCAGATCCGTCGCCGCTGTGCCGAATACATTGCCGGACTGCAACAGAAAGGTTGAAGAACTATGCGCAAACCGAACATCCATGGTCGTTTCACGTTGATAGAGCTTCTGGTGGTCATTGCGATCATCGCCATTCTGGCGGGGATTCTGATTCCGGCCCTCTCCAGGGCCCGGGAGCGCGGCAAGGCCACGAGCTGCCTGAATCTGCTCCGGCAGCAGGGGTTGGCGTTTGCCATGTACGCCACGGATTACGACGGGTTTCTGATCCCCAACCACACCACCAACGGGCGCTGGAGCACCTTTGCCCGGAAGTATTCCGGTGAAAAGACGATGTGGTGCCCGGCCTCGCTCCAGAAGAAGTACGAGGTGCTGTACACCTACGGGTCCTGGGGGCGGGATTTCTTCAAGAAGTCGTTCGTCAACGATCCGGTCAACCGGGGCGGCTGGAAGCCGGCCGTCGGCAAGCAGCCTTCGGAGATCCTGATCCTGGCCGACAGCAAATACACCGGCGGCGACAAGACCCGTGCCAATTATCCCTGCTGGGTGCTCGGGGTCGGCGCCGACAAGCAGTATTACCAGATTGCACTGCTGCACGGGCTGCGGGCGAACCTGCTCTTCCTCGACGGGCACGCCGCGGGACAGGTCGAAAGGGAGATCGAAGACGGTTTTCTGTACAACAGTACGACCGACTTCCGGTATGAGGCGGACATTCTGCGCTGAACCGGGGGAGGCGGTCCGGATCGGGATCATGAAATGCATGCAAGCAAAGGAATGACGGTATGAGAAGGGGTTTCACACTGATCGAGTTGCTGGTGGTCGTGGGGATCATCGCGATTCTGGCCGCGCTGCTGCTGCCGGCCCTGTCCAAAGCAGTGGACCGGGGCAATGCCATCGCCTGCGTCAACAACCTGAAGCAGCTGGGGCTGGGCCACCAGCTCTACGCCGATGCCGAAAACGAATACCTGCCTCAGAACCAGCAGGACAACGGCAGCAATCATCGCTGGGCGTATTATATGCTGGAGGCGAAGGTGATCACCGAAAATCTCACCTGGTGCCCCGGGTCGAAACAGACCAAATACGACGGTACCTACATATACGGTACCTATTATCGCGACTGGTTCAAGATGCAGTCGCTGGCGCGGACGCAATCCGGGTGGGAACCGGCGCGCGGCCGTCGCCCGAGTGAAATCCTGATGCTGACCGACACCTGTTACATCGGCAGCTATGCGCCGGCGGCGGGTTTTCCGGTCTGGCTGGCGGACAAGAAGGGCGGCTCGATGGAGGGGAATATGTTCGTGCTCCTGATGCACAGCAAAATGGCCAATATTCTGCATCTGGACGGCCATGTCGCCGCAGCCAACAAACGCCAGTTCTCCTCTGAGTACAAAAACGCGGAAAACGGTTTCGAATACGCATGTCAGGAGTGAGAATGAGCATCGTCCTGCCGGTGCTGTGGTGCTGCGGTCTTCTGAACGCGGGAACGGCGGGAGCGGAATACACGGAACTTTTCCGGTGCGATTTTGAGGAGAGCACCTGGGCCGCGGTCGCCGCCGGCAATCCGGAGCCGCTCCGGGCGGACGGGACATTTGCCGCCGGGCGTTCCGGGCGGGGGATTCATCTGGCGGAGGGGGAGTTCGTAACCTATGCCGCGGCGGACAATTTCCCGCTGGAGGAAGGGAAACTGGAGTTTGACTTCTGTCCGGACTGGGACGGGGACGACACGGAGACGCGATTGCTGTTCACGCTGTTCTTCTCGGACGGCAATTACCTGCAGCTGAACAAAACCGGCGCCGGGCCGCATCGCGGCTGTCTGGGCGGGGCGTGGGTGTCGCAATACGCGGGAGAAAAGGCCCCCCGGTTCTGCTATCTGGCCGATGCCGCGGGAAAACGGGCGGACGTGAGTTCCTGGCGGCGGGGGGAATGGCACCGGATCGAACTGGAATGGACGGCGGATCGTTTCGCACTGCGTCTGGACGGTCGGGAAGTTTTGAACGGTCCGGTTGAACGCAAGCCGCTGGCGACGGCGGACGGGCGTTTTACGTTGGGCGACCGGGCGGGAGGCACCTTTGACGGCTTGCGCATCACCGGTCCGGGGCCGGCGACGGAAACCGGAAAATGGAGTGAAATTCCCTTTTTCCCGAAACCGGCGGCGCCTCCGGGATGGTGCGCGGCAGTGCTGGACCCCGACGGGGAGCCGGAGGAACAGCCGCTGGACTGGCGGCGGTCTGTTGCGATTGAAATTCAGGCGCAGCCGGGGACGACGCATCATGCCGCCTGGGTGGTTTCCTCCGGGCAGGCGGCGGAAGCGGTGAATTTCCGGACGACCGGCTGGTGTTCCGATGAGGGAGAGACCTTGCCGGAGAGCGCGGTTACATTATGGGAGGTGATCCGGCAGCCCGAATGTTTGCGGTACGACCGGCCGCGGACCGGGCGCGAGCCGGTGCGGAGCCGGTTTCTGCGCCCGGTGTCCGCCGGGCGTCTGCAACCCGGCGAGGGACGGTTGCTGCGACTGCGTCTGGAAGTTCCTCCGGAACAACCGCCGGGACGTTACCGCGGTGCGGTGGAGATCGCCGGACCCGACGGTGAATTGCGGCTGCCGGTTGTTCTGGAGGTGGCGGGACCGCCCCTGCCGGAAGCGGAACCGGGGGTGTTCGGCATGTATTATTCTTTGTTCCGGACGATCACCCGGCCGCGGGCGTTGCGGTGCGAGATCGAGGATCTGCGGCGGCATGGAGTGACGCTGCTGGCGGATCCGGATTATTTGCAGATGTGGTTTCCGGAGACGGGCGCGGGCGTCCGGAAGCCCGATTCCCGGCGGATTCGCCGGGGACTGGCGGCGTTGCGGTCGGCGGGATTCCGCGGCACGGTGGTGGTGAATTGCGGACTGGGCGAGGTGCTGAAACATTACGCGCCGCTGACGCCGGAAGACGGTAATGAGAGTGCCGCGGCGGCGGCGCTGGCCGATCCGGACTACCGGCGTCTGGCCCGCGAAACCATGGCGGAATTGCAGCGGGTGCGCAGCGATTTTCCGGAATTTCATCTGTGGATCACCACATTGGACGAAGTGTTCAACCAGGATCGGCTGCCGCTGTATTGCGCGGCGGTGACGGTGGCGAAGGAGACGCCGGGATTCGAATATTACGCCACGTTTCATTTTCCGGGGGCACGGTCGGAGGAAATGCGGCAGCGCCTGTCGCCGCTGGTGGATTACCGGTCCCACCACATGTATTCGTGGGAATGGTATCTTGCCCGGCAGAACGGCTGGGCGGCATACGAGCGGGAACTGCGTTCCTGCGGCGCCCGGGCGGGGGTGTATTACAATCCGGTGGGGGTGCATTACCATGCGCGCCGCTACCGGCTGGCGGCGGGAGTGGCGCTGGCGGCGGGGCCTTTGACGTTTTTCATGCCGTGGACGTATTGTTCGGGAGTGGGGGACCGGCGGCGCTGGCCGGACAATTACGGCTGTCATGTGTTCGGTTTTTACGATGAAGGGGCCGACCGGATGATTTCGACGCCGCGCTGGGAGGCGTATCGCGAGGGAGTGGACGACTGGCGGCGGCTGGTCGCCCTGAGGCGTGCGGGGGGCGCAGCGGCGCGGTACGCGGCCGGAGTGCTGGCCCGGGCGGCGGTGCCGCCCGGACTGGAATCGGGGCCGGACTGGGTCGGCACGGCGTGGGAATGTCCGTGGAGCGCCTGGCTGGAACGACGTTTTTCGCCGGCGGATCTGCGGGAAATCCGGGAGCGGGCGACAGCATTGCCGGTCGGGAGCGAAAACAGGAAAATCACCTCTGAAGCAAAGCACGAAGGAGTCATATGAGCTGGACCATTGAAAACGAACGGCTGCGGGTCACGC
>CASFXO010000402.1 GCA_949298665.1 uncultured Lentisphaeria bacterium | reverse complement strand
AGATCGATCACCGGCTGTTTCGGGTCCAGCGTTTTGATTCCGGCGTAATGCGGAATGGCCAGGGCGCCCGCCTGAATGGGGCCCATGGCGGCCGGATCCAGTTTGATCGGGGCGGTATCCGGCAGAATGTCGATACGGGCCGGTTCCAGCGAATAGTAAGTGGGGGTGAAGGTGCCGGTGGAGACGACCGTGCGTTTTTCGTCCACCCGGCAGATTTTTTCCAGAATGCCGTAGCAATCGACGTTGCAGCGGATCTCGATCGCGCCGGAAAAGCGGTAGCGTCCGGAGGGGATCAGCAGTTTGCGGGCGAGGGAGTACCGGGCGAGTTCCGCGGCGCGGCGGATGGCTTCGGAATCGTCTCCGTCATCGTCGGCTACGGCACCGAACCATTGAATCGGCACCTGCGCCACCTTGCAGCGGCCGGTGACCCGGCCGGGGCCGTCGAAAATCTGCGACATCCCCGCCTGCAGCGGACCGTTGACGGTGAGCGTAACGCCTTCCGGCAGCGTCAGGCGGCCGTTGCCGGTAAATTCCAGCGTCACGTTCTCCGGAATTTCCACTGAACGGCTCAAGGTGACGGGCCGGTCGATGAGCAATCGTCCGCCGTCTTTCGGGATCGTCAACTCCGCCGGGTCCGCGGCCAGAGCGGCGGCACCGAAACAGGTACTCAGTAAGAGGGTACGTAACATCATGAAAAAGACCTTTCCTGTTGAAATCCGGGTAAAAAACGGTATCTCCCGCGGCGTTCCCGCGGGCAGGGGGCGGCGGTGACGACAGGGCCCGGTCGGAACCCGGTTCCGGGGCCGCCCCCGGTGCGGAAGTTCAGGTTACCGCAGTTTGTAGTAAACGCTCCCGTCCTGGGAGGCGGCGACGCCGATTTTCTCCGGCTCGCCGTTCGTTTTGAGGTTCGGGCAGTAGAGCGAAGTCAGCGCATTCTTTTCATGCGCGGCGGCATGACCGTCCATGAAAAGGAGGTTCACCCGGTCGCTGTGGGCCAGCCACGGACGGCTGTAGTCCTCGCTGGTGTCGTTGTTGATGAGGATCATGCGGCTCAGCGGCCCCTTATTGGCCGACGTGGTTTTCGAGTACGAGCAGCCGATGTAGGCTACTTTGGAAAAACCAACCCGATTGTATCCGGGGGCTTTGAACGAAATCACACCGTGCACGTCGTTCGAATACGCGGCACCGTAGGTCTTGATCAGGTTGTTCCACTTGTCGTTGCCGAGGTTGTATTCTTTGTACGCGGGGCAGAGCAACACATCGGATTTTTTGACCAGGCCCAATTCATACAGCTTGGCTGCCCAGGATTTCTTGACCGTGGGAGACTGGTTGGAACTGAGTGCATTCGGCGAATAGAAGTTGTCGTTGAATTCACTGGTGTACATTCCAACCGACAAACCGACCTGCCGCTGGTTGGAGAGGCATTTGATCGCCAGCGCCTTTTCGCGGGCTTTGTTCAGCGAGGGCAGCAGCATCGACGCGAGAATGGCGATGATCGCAATCAC
>CASFXO010000401.1 GCA_949298665.1 uncultured Lentisphaeria bacterium | reverse complement strand
TAGGCGCGGTCGGCGGCGGAAAGCGCCGGATCCTCCAGCATTTTCCAGTAGCGCTCCGGAATGCGCAGCCGCATCTGCCGGCCGGAAGGCTTGACCGCGTATCCGTCCCCTTCCCGGACGATTTCCAGTTCCGGCGCGACGAAAACCGCGCCTGACGGCGCCAGAGCCGTACCGGGATAAGGGTGCAGACTGCGCAGTTTTTCGAGCAGCCGCTCCAACTCCGGCAGGGAGATCTTCATGGCTCTGGCGACCTGCGGCAGCCGGTTGTTGCCGATATCGTCCAGATACCGGTCGATCAGTTCGAAAAGCCGCGGATCCTTTTCCCCCCGCCGCTCCAGCTGCAGCCGCAGGCACTCCCCCGGCGTGAAGGCGCCGACCCCCGGCGGGTCAAAAGTCTGAATCAACCGCACCACCTGTTCCACCTCTTCCAGCGAGGCATCCGCAGCCATGGCGATGTCCGCCGGATGAGTGCGCAGATAGCCGCTGTCGTCGATGCTGCCGATCACGAGTTCGCCGATCCGGCGCCGACGGTCGTCGACATTCGACAACCGCAATTCGTCCAGCAGCAGTTCCTGCAGCGTCGTCTCCCCGGCAAGGGAATCGAAGAAAAAGTCCCGGTCCGCCGCATCGGCAGTGCCGCCGCCGACATACCCTTCGCCCGGCAGCGGCAATTCGTCATGCCAGTTTTCCGCCTCCCGAACCAGTTGCTCCGACGCCAGCGATTCGTCGCCCGCGTCGTGCGGTTCCTCTTCCCCGGCACCGGCGCTCAGCGGATCCCCGACCTGGAGGTCCGCCTCGGAAGGAACCTCTTCCAGCACCGGATTGGCGGCCAGTTCCTGGCTCAGGCGCTCCTGAAGCTCCAGTATCGGCGCGTGAAGAAGTTCCAGCGACTGCAGCTGGCGCGTCGAAAGCGTCTGCTCCTGACGCAGGGTCTGGGATTGTGAAAATGCGTGGTCCACGTCGCCCTTTCCGGAAAAAAACCTGAAAAAGATATCGAAGCGCTTGCTTTCCGTTTCGAAAGAATTTAAATTTTGAAATGTTTTTTTCCAATATATTTCTGCTATATTATCATAAAAAACGGATTTTTCAATCGATATGAGCGTTCTGATTCATCTGGCGGCCCTCGGCAGCGGCAGCAGAGGCAATGCCTTCGCCCTGCTCCGCGGCCAGGACGCCATCCTGGTCGACGCCGGATTTTCCCGCCGGGAATTATGCGGTCGCCTGGCCGCGGCAGGGGTGGCGCCGGAGTCCATCCGCGCCGTCCTGCTGACCCACGAACATGAAGACCATGTGAAAGGGGGACGGGTCTTCTGCGACGCGCTGGACATTCCGCTGTATGCGAGCAGTCTTACCGCCGACCGGCTGCGGCGGCAGGGGAAACTGCCGCGCCGCGTCGTCGAATTCGAACCGGGCAGCTGCTTTGAGACCGCCGGTTTTGAAATCCGGCCTTTTGCCGTACCGCACGATGCGGTCGACCCGGTCGGGTTCGTCATCCGCTGCGGACACTGTCGGATCGGCATGGCAACCGACCTCGGGCGGTTGACGCCGCTGGTCAAAACCCATCTCGCCAACTGCGACGCGCTGGTGCTGGAGAGCAATTACGACGACGCCATGCTGATGAACTCCGACCGGACGCTGCATTTGAAACGGCGCATCCGCGGCCGATTCGGCCACCTGGACAACGCCGACGCCGCCGCCGCGCTGCCGGAACTGGTCGGAGACCGGACCCGGCTGGTGCTGTACGTTCACGTAAGCGGCGAATGCAACACCTATGAGCGCGCCTACGAGGAGGGCCGGACGGTGCTGCGCGAACTTGATCGCACCGATATTCATTTTCAGGTGGTGCGGCAGGACATGCCGCTGCCGCTGCTGCCCCTGGCCTCGGGAGACTGAACCATGACAACTTCTCAGACGCCGATCAAGGTATTCTGCCGGGGATGCGGTGAGAAACTGGACGTCTCGCTGCTGGAGCCTTTCAGCCGGGTGCCCTGCCCCAACTGCGGGACCTCCATCCGGGTGCCCCGTCGTTTCGATCGGTATCTGCTGGAGAAAGTCTGCGGCATCGGCGGCATGTCCAAAGTCTACCGGGCCATCGATCCCGCCCTGGCCCGGCGCGTGGCGGTCAAGATTCTCAACCGGGAATTCGCCGAGGAGTGCCGCGGCTGCGACCAGTTCATTCACGAAGCCAAGCTTGTGGCCCGGATCAATCATCCCGGAGTGATTCCGATTTACGATTGCGGCATTTTCGAAAAAGACCCTTTTCTGGTAATGCGTTATATGGAGCGCGGCAGCCTGGAGGCGATGCAGAAGACGAACCAGCTGCCGGAACTGCCGGAGCTCTGCCGCTGGCTGCACACCATCGCCGAAGGACTGGAGGCGGCATTGAAATATCAGGTGGTGCATCACGACATCAAACCCGGCAACATTCTCATCTCCGAAGACGGCGGCGCGGGGCTGGGGGATTTCGACCTCGCCGATGTCCGGGAGGCACCGGAATCGCTGCTGACGTCCACCGGCTGGGCGAGTCCGGCCTACGTCAGTCCGGAACGGCTGTACGAAGGGCATGAGGACTGGCCGGGGGATGTTTTCAGTTTCGGGGTCTCGGCCTACGAACTGTTCACCGGGCAGCTGCCGTTCGGCCATTCGGGCGAAACGGAGGAGCTGCTGGAGCGGCGGCGGCATCCCGTCTATCTGCCGGCGGTCGATCTCAACCCGGAGGTCGGCCAGGAGCTTTCCGATCTGCTGAGCCGCATGATGACTTTCGAACCGCTCCGGCGGCCGGATTACCCGGAGATCATCGCGGCGTTGCACCGGGCGGCGCACCCCCGGCCACCGGGGTTCGCCGACAAAGTCAGGGCGTTTTTCCATAAACAATCCTGAACGCCCGCCACCGGAAACGGCATTGAAAAATTCCGGTTCCGGCGTTACATTACCGTCCATTCGCATCATACCCATCAATTCTTTTCAGGAGTTCGAACATGCCCTTTGACAACGGTACCATTACCCTGACGATATTCGACCTGCGTTCTCCGCTGCCGGAAAACGCGGTGGACCTCTTCGCCGCCCGCAAGGCCGGCACCCTCGACAGCGTCAGCACCGAACCGGACGCCGGTCCTCAGCTCGGCTGGGTCACCGGTCGCCATCTGCTCGACACCCAGATCGACGAAGGCACCGCCTACCGCGGCCCGTTTCTGAATCTGACGCTGCGCCGCGCCGAACGGAAACTGCCGGCGGCGCTGCTGAACGCCATCTGCAAGCGGGAGGAATTCGCCTACCAGCAGACGCACAATGCCGAATTCGTCCCGTCCAAAGTGCGCAAATCCATCAAAGAAGAGGTCATTGCCAGACACCTGCCGAAAATGCCCCCGGTGCTTGCCGCCGTGCCGCTGGTGCTCGATCCGCGGAGCGACACGCTGTATCTCGGAACGGCCTCCACGGCGCAGATCGACCTTTTCATCGAAAACTTCTATCAGTCGGTCAAGGTAGAACCGGTTCAGATGACTCCCGGCACCATGCTGGAAAAATTCTTTCAGACCACCGAAAGCAGTTTCCC
>CASFXO010000400.1 GCA_949298665.1 uncultured Lentisphaeria bacterium | reverse complement strand
ACACGGATGCGGACGCTTACACCGGCCGCGTGAAATAACCTTTCCGCACCGCTTCCAACGGTATTCCGCGACAACGAATGGCGGAATACCGTTTTTATTCCCCTCCCGCTCGTTTTTCCGTACCGGATCGTTCCGTTTCCGGAGTCTCATCGCGCACAAGTTTGCGGAAACATCCGGCGCAATGCCCCGTCTGCCCCAGAATACCCTCCGGATCGTTCGGATACCGGCAGAATGGACAGCGAAAACGCAATCGCCACTCCCGGCGCAGTTGCCGCAATCCCCCGCCAACCAGGAGCCCCGCCAGCACCACGCAACATCCCATGACCCACTCCCGGCCGTCCCGGCGCAGCGACCAGAACAGCCACAACCCGAGCAGCCCCGCCAGCATCAGCCAGGCATATCTCCGGATTTTCCGGTAGCGGCGGATGTTTCTCCCGTCCATCATCGCCGGAGAATCCGTATCTTCCGCCACCTGCAGAATCGGTCCGCCACAGCAGCTGCAATGCCCGATAACCGCCGCCAGCACGTGGTCCGGCTCCCGGCGGCAATGCGGACACAGATGCGCGGGATCGGGCAGTCTGTTCCGGTAATTCGGAATGATTTTCCGATTGAACCGATCGCATTTCCGGTCGATCCAGCGCATCATCGCCTCCAGTTTCTCCATCCCGCTCCTGCCGCACCAGTTATAAAAAATGACGAGCCCCCCCAGCCATACCAGCGAAGCGGCCGTGAGACGCGACAGATTCGCCATCCCCACCTGATGCACGATCCCGAACAGGATCAGCGCCGGCAAAAGCACCCCGACCGACGCGGCGACCCACTGGCCGACAAAACTTCCCACCGTATTGCCAACAAAAGGCTTCCGCGATTCGGACACGGGCGGCACATAGCCCGGCAGGAACGCCCGCCGGTCGGCTATGATCACCCGGCGACATTCCGGACAGCGCCGCAGAACCGGCAGCAAATGACGCAGCCGCGCGCCGCACTCCGGACACCGCGGCAGCCACCACCATCGCCCGAGCCAGTCAACCTCTGCCGACAGCAGCGGCAACAGAGCCGCCGCCGACAAAACCGCCCAAACCTGCCACGCCACGGGCCACGGCGAAACCAGACGCTCCCACCAGCAAAGTCCGATCAGGATACAGGCGCCGCCGAGGATCAGGGAAAAGATCATGGAACGCACGGCGGCGGCGCGTTTCTCTCTTTCTATCCGTTCCAGAAGTTCCGAAATTTCCCACATTGCCGCTTTTCCTCCCATTCAGCGTTCCCCGCGGGCAAAGCGCAGGAAGCGATGCGTCAGATCCTGAATCGAAAAGCGCTCCACGCCGTTCAGATAGGAGTAGACCACGTCATCGAAATTCCGCGTCCATTGCGCCGGAATGTTTTCGATGCCGATCACCGCCCCCGCGATGCTTCCGGCAGTCGCGGCGGTGCAGTCGTTGTCCATGCCCATCGCCACGGTTTCTCCGATCACCCGGGTAAAATCCCGGCCGCCGATCAGCAGTCCGAAAATCGTCAGCGCGGCATTGTTCAACGTATGAACGCAGCTCATTTCCCCGAAATGTTCCGCCACCGCCGCGCGCGCCTCCCGGTAATGGCGGATGCCCTTTCCCCGGTCCAGCGCCCAGCGGACCGTCTCCGCCATGGCGCATTCGGCGGGAATTTCGCCGAGGGCGATTTCCAGCGCGTCGCGCGGGTGGTCCACCGTGAAGGCGGCCGCAATCGCCGCGGCGAAATACATCGCCCCGTACACCCCGTTCCACCGGTGGCTCAGGGTCGCGTCGCGGTAAGCCCAGTCCGCGGCAAGTTCCGGATTGCCCGCCGCCGCGTATCCCCAGGGATCGGAACGGATATCCGCCCCGATCCATTCCCGGTAAGGATTGTCCGTGTGTCCGGCGAGTTCCGGCGGCAGCCCTTCCCGGAGATGCCGCAACGTCACCTCTTCCGCCGTGTAGGCCATCGGCAGGTATTGCCGCCACATCCGGCCGACGTCGGCGGTGGTGAAGTCCCGTCCGCATTCCTCCAGAATCAGCAGTCCCAGCTGGGTGTAGGCGATGTCGTCATCCACCGGCACGCCGTGCATCCGGTTCCGGGTGTAGGTCTCCGGCACGCCGGAGAGATACCGGAGCCGCCACGACGGCGACGCCGCGGTCAGCCAGTAATCCTCTGGAGGGAAAGCCATCCGGTCATACGCGGCATGCGCCTCCATGTCCGCCACGGCGTTCATTTCGACGATCGCCCCGAGGGTGCAGCCGGCGAAACGTCCGTTCAACGCCCCGGCCATGCGGGAGTTCAGCTGCGCGTCATCCAGGGAGCGCGGCGCATGGTCCGCCGCCGGACGCAGGGCCCGGATGGCGGCGAGATCGTCCGGTTCCCGCCGCAACCGCTCCGGGTCGTCCGGCATGGTCCGCAGGACGGTCAGGCGTCGCTCCAGCTCGGCAAGCAGCGCCGCCGCCTCCTTCTCCGCCCCGGGCGCCTGCCGGTCAAGCCGGTCCCGCAGCCATAACTCCGTCTGCTCCGCCAATCGATGAAAGGTCGCAATGGGGTCGCTCATGGTGCCTCCTGGTGTTTCCCGGACTCATCAACACTGAACAAGAGTATAACACCGCATGACGGAAAAGCAATCCCTTTCTCCGGGAAAGGCGGCGATTCCCGGCACCGCCCCCGGATATTCCCGATACCTCGCCCGCGTTCCGGAACAATGATTTGACACCCGTTCGCCCCATGCTATAGTATCGACGATGTCCGAAGTCCCATCGCAACCCGGGATCCCCCCGGTGGAGGCCGCCATGTCAGAGTCATCCAGTCCGTTCCCGCGCCGCATGATCGAGGGGCTGCGCCTGTTGGTTTCCGCCCTTGTTTTCGTGATCGGCCTCGTCGCCTTTGCGCAGGGCATCAGTTGCCTCTACGGCGGTCCGGACGGCCTGATCTTCAGCCGGACGGCGCTCGGGTACGGGGGATTCTTTCTCCTGCTCTGGCTGGTCTGCTGCGGGGTGTTTCTGGCGCTCCGGCAGCGGAGCCGGACGGCGCGGCGGTGGTTGCTGATCACGCATGAAGCCCTCCTGCTGCTGTACTGGCTTGCCATGATTCCGGCCACCATCCGGTCGGGCACGCCGGAGGCATTCGCGTTGCAGGGGCTTCTGCTGGCGGTGCTGGCGGCGGGGGGATACCGCATCGTGCGTACCGGACGGAAGGCGCGGGACGTTCAGCCGTTTTCCGACGAGTCGGATCGCCCCTCCCGGCATTCATTTTGCGACGACGTCGTGGAGAAAGCCCCCGGAAATGCCGTACCCGAATCCGAAAAGCGATGATCTGCGTGTCCGGATTTCATCCCATTGAAACCGAATCTCCTTACCCCTGCCGCACCCTCGTGACATTTCCCGGACCCGGGAGGTCCGGCGGGAAGGACTCACCGTCGACGAAAATTCCGTGCTTCCGGAAAAAATCCCTGTCCGCTATTGGATGCCGCCTCTAGGCGAATTCCAGACAGCGCTTGCGGAAGTGCAGATAATCGCGCCAGTTCACCTCCGCCGGAATTCCGTGATCGCAGGTCGGCCAGTATCCGCCGCGGGCGAACATCACCGGAAAAATCCGATCCATCTCCCGGTCGATCGCCGCCGGTCCGGCGGCGAGAATGCGCTTGTCGAAGCCGCCGGAGAGCACCAGATCCGGATAGGCTCTGCCGATGGCGACGACATCCGAACCGGCGGCGACTTCGAACGGCGAAAACACGTTACACCCGACCTGCTCGATGTACAGGTCCATGACGCTTTCGCAGCGGCCGTCGGTGTCGAGCTGGATGTAGAGTTCCCGCTGTTCCGGCTGCCGGTCGCGAATCCGGCTCAGGAGCTCCTGATAATGGGGAAACAGAAATTCCCGCATCATGTCCGGCGAAATCAGCGGTCCGTGATTGTAGCAGATGTCTTCGCCGAAAAAGACTTCATCGAACGGCACGAACTGCTGGTGCCGCGCCGTTACCGCATCGGCCAGTTCCAGCCACGTCCGCATGCAGTCGTGAATGAGTTCCGGCGCGTCGTAAAAAGCGTAAAGCAGCGCCTCCGGCCCGATCAGGCTGCGCAGATACATGTAACCGCCGATCACCCGCTGGCAGATGAACAACCCCTGCCGTCGGGCCTTGCGCGCCGCCGTCCCCTCGGCCCGGCACCGGGCGACGCGCTCCGGCGTGTCCGGCTGGAGCCGGGGCTTGACCTGCTCCTGCCAGCTGCGCATGTCGGTTACCGGGTGCGAAACGTATTCGGGCATGAACCCCTGACGGCGCCCCTTGAAACAGAGTACGCCGCGTCCGGCATTGTCCTGTACGATTTCGGTTTCTCCGAGGTCCCGCAGGACCATTTCCGGAAACTCCGGCAGAAAGGCGGCCTCGGTCCAGCCCAATCCGGACAGATTCCATTTTCCGGAAGGCTCGTAATGAAACAGTTCCTCCTCGCTTTTCCCCGGCGGCAGCCCGTCGCGCACCCATTGCTCCAGGCACATCCAGAGTCCGAAATCACGCTGAATGAAGCCGCTGCCGGGAATGCGGCGGTACGTGCGGCGGATTTTTTCCGCCGCCGCCGGCGGCGTGGTGGCAAAACTCATACCGGAGTCCTTTCCTGCGGAGTCGGGGGTTCCGCTTTTCAATGTAACGGCAGAAACAACACTTTACAACCCGAAAAATCCCGATTCACCGAAAATCCCCTCTCCCTTTCCCCAACCGTCCAGTAAGAAACCACGCGCCCCTCTGTCTGAGGCGAATTCACGCATGAGCGCCGTGAAAGGCGTGGCGCTTTTTTTATTTTTTCCGAACGACACTTGACAACGGAACAAGTTTTTGCTATAATATTTGAAAATTTCAAACAACTTCAAATAACTATTCGGAGCCCCCATGGCCGCATCGGAACGCATTGCAGCAGTGATTACCCGCCTGGAAACCTGGATCGCCACCGGACGCTGCAATCCGGGAGACCGGTTGCCGCCGTTACGCGAACTGGCGGCGGAATTCGGCGAAACGGATTATACCCTGCATCAGGCGTTCCGCCGTCTCCGGGACCGCGGACTGATCGAAATGCGCCCGGGCGCGGGAGCCTATATCCGGGAACGGCGGATTGCCGCCGCCGACGGCACGGAACGGGAAGTGCTGGTATTGTCGGTGGAAGACAACCAGTATGAAGGTTATATGGCCCATGTCTGCTGCGGTGCACGGGAAGCGGCGCTGGAATCCGGCTACTCCCTGTCGCTGCGCTGGCGCGACTATCTGAATCCGGAACTGCC
>CASFXO010000399.1 GCA_949298665.1 uncultured Lentisphaeria bacterium | reverse complement strand
GCTGGAAATCGTCGCCAATCTGCTGGCCGACGCGGTCTCCATTTCACTGCGCGAACACGAGGAACGCGAAAAACTCATCTCCGAAAACTGCCGCCTGCGCCGGGAACTCGACCAGACCGCGCGCCCCTCGGAGATCATCGGCAACTGCAACGCCATGAAGAGCGTCTACTCCATGATCGCCCAGGTCGCCGACAGCAACGCCACCGTTCTGATCCGCGGCAGCTCCGGCACCGGCAAGGAACTGGTCGCCCGCGCCATTCAGAGCGGCGGCAGCCGCCGCAACCGCCCGTTTATCGTCGTCAACTGCGCCGCGTTGCCGGAAAATCTGATCGAAAGCGAACTCTTCGGCCACGAAAAAGGCGCCTTCACCGGCGCCGTCAGCCGCCGCATCGGCCGCATCGAGGCCGCCGACACCGGTACCCTCTTCCTCGACGAAATCGGCGATCTCAGTCTGCCGATGCAGGTGAAACTGCTGCGTTTTCTCCAGGAACGCACCTTCCAGCGCATCGGCAGCAACGAGGAAATCCGCGCCGATGTGCGTGTGCTTGCCGCCACCAGCCGCAATCTGGAAGCCCTGATGGAGCAGCACCGTTTCCGCGAAGACCTCTATTACCGGCTGAACGTCGTACCGATTCATCTGCCTGATCTGATCAACCGCCGCTCCGACATCATGCTGCTGGCGGACTTCTTTCTGGAAAAATACAACCGCCGCCACCACCGGAACATCCGCAGGATCTCCACGCCCGCCATCAACATGATGATGGCCTATCACTGGCCCGGCAATGTCCGGGAACTGGAAAACTGCATCGAACGCGCCGTCCTGACCTCCACCGACGATGTGATCCACAGTTACTGCCTGCCGCCGTCCCTCCAGACCGGTACCTCCCTCACGCCGGACGACCGCCGCCCGGCCTCCGGGGATGATGCCGATTTTCATACCCTGGTCGCCTCGTTCGAGCGCGAACTGATCGTCGACGCCCTCAAACGCAACCGCGGCAACGTCGCCGCCGCCGCGCGGTCGCTGCACATCTCCGCCCGGATCGCCCGCTACAAGATTGCCCGCTACGGCATCACCCCGGAGTGGTATAAACGCTGACGACCGGCCCCCTTCCCGAATCTCAGGCGACGATTTCCGGATGAAAACCTGGATCAGATAGATCAGATTTCAGATCATCGCCATTGCTTTTCGTCCGGTTCTTCACTATAATCATAACCGGAACCCCAGGAGGAACCATGAACAGCCGGAAGCCGGAAATCGCCGCCGAACTCATCGAATATATAGAAACCCGGATCATGACCGAGGAATACCTGCCGGGCGCCCGGCTGCCGTCGGTCCGCTCCCTGGGGCAGAAATTCGGCCTGAGCTACGGCTCCACGCTGCGCGGGATCGACTATCTCTGCCACCGGGGCACGCTCCGGAAATCGCCCAAGCGCGGCATCTTCGTCGCCCGCGGCGCGCACGACCCCGACCGGCGCCGGGCCACCAAACCGCTGGGCGTGCTGGTCTACATCCAGAACGAAGAAAGCGGCGGGTATCCCGGGATCTACTACACCGCATTCAGCGAGATTCAGCGCATGGCGCTGCAATACCGGTATGAACTGATGGTATTTCCCTACAGCCAGTATGAAATTCCTGCCGGAACGCTGGATCGCCTCAACCGCCAGTGCGACGGCGTGATTCTGCTCCGGGAGTTCGACTGGCGCGCGGCCAATCTTTCGCTGAATATCCCCGCGGTCGGTGTGATGATGGTCTCCGACTTCGAAGAAAAACTGTCGCTGGTGGACATCGATCCGTTCAATGCCGCCACCCAGGCGGTCCGATACTTCCGGGCACGGGGAATCGATCGGCTGCACATCTACACCGACCCGCGTCCGGTTTTCTTCAACCGGGCCAAAATCATGGCGTTTTTCTGGGAAAGCGCCGGGGGCACGGTTGCGGCCCTGCATGTACAGTCCTATGAAAAGGAAACCGTCCCCTTTCCTGCCCGTAACGAAGGTCTCTTCTGCACCTCGGACAATTTGCTCGAATACCTTTGCGGCCGTTATCACCGGCAGTGCGGCGGTCATCTCCCGGCGGAACGGACCATTCTCGGCATGGACGGCAAAAGCGTCCACGTGAAATGGTTCCACCGTTTCCCGACCATCGCCATCAACTGGAAAACCATCGGCCGGACCGCCTTCGAAGAATGCGTGGCGCGCATGGAAGTTCCGACCCGCGGCTCACGGCGGATCTACCTGCCGGGAAAACTGGTGGAACCGGGAGAGCGTCCGCCGGGGTTCTGAACCGTAACAACAATTGGAAACCATCAGAAAAATTCAGAATTCAAGCGAACCGGGAAAAATATTGCAACCAGGAACACAACTGACAGAAAGGACCGGAACATGAACAGAAAACGGCATTTCACCCTGATCGAACTGCTCATCGTCATCGCCATTATCGCCATTCTGGCCGGAATGCTGCTGCCCGCGCTCAACAAGGCCCGCCTGACCGCCCACGCCGCCAACTGTCTGAACAACCTCAAGCAGCAGGGCAATGCCCTCACGCTGTACGCCGACGACAACAACGGGTATCTGGTCTTCGCCTACGGTACCGCCACCCAGATGGGCACCATTGTGCTGCTGCCGTATCTGGGCAGTTCCCAAAAATACGGAATCGACTTCACCGACGAAGATCCCCTCAAATTCAAACCTTACCAGTGCAACTCCCCCTATAAGCACAAATATCGCGGCATCGTCTCCAGTTACGGGTTCAACAACGCGATCAGCAACTACCGGATTTTCGGATACAACAAATATGCGCCCCAGAAAATCCAGCGTCTCCGGAAGCCGTCCCTCCTGATGGGCATTGCCGACGGACGTCTCTGTCTGCCGGGGTACACCGACAGCTTCGGCGCCCTGGGAACCACCGCCGACTACGAAGGCGTCGGCGAGGAAGTCCGCTACCGGCACAACGGCAAAATCAACGTCACCTACATGGACATGCACGCCGCCCCGAAGTACCTGATCGGCGATAATTATCTCTCCGATCCGGAGTTCTTCGGCCGCAACCAGGAACCGAATACCGTAGTTATCGACTGAGGGTCACCGCCATGCGTTTTCTCATCCCCCCGTTCCGCTCCGCGCTTCTGTTGTCGCTGCTGCTGCCGACCATCCCCGCCGCCGTGCGGGGAGAAATCTCCGCCGGATACGATGTCGGCAGCGGCTTCGACGTGGGAAAATTCAAAGTCTCCTGTCACTCATTCGAGACGGATGACGAATTGCAGTTCCTGACCCCGGAACGATCCAAGGTCTCCATCTCCGACCGGCATTTCAAACACGGAAACCATTCCCTGCGCTGGGATTTTCAACGTGGCGGGACTCTGGTATTCCGCGATCCGGAGGGACTGAAGTTCGCCGCCAACCGCGACGGCGGCCTGAAGCTCTGGCTCTACCGGGAGAAACCCGATCCGCGGGGTGAACTGCTGATCGAATTCGGGACGGAAGCCGGATTGCGGGCGAATCGCCCCCGCTACCGGTTTCCGGTGCGCCAGAATTTCACCGGCTGGCGCGCCGTCTGGCTCCTGCCCCGCCTCGATGCCCGGACTGTCGATGCCAAACAGCCCATGGAATTAATGCGCCTCAACGCCTCCGGACTCACTTCCGGAACGTTGTACCTCGACCGGATGGAACTGACCGATTACGTCTACTGGGCGCGGGAAAGTGACCGGCAGGTAACCGTCAACACCGCCCGGCAAGGCGGACCGAACCAGACGGAAAAGGTTTTCGCCACCCCGTTTTCCCTGCCCCGGAAACCGGTTGAACAGGCAGACCTCGATGCCGTCGAACTCATTGAAGAACGCCTGCGGCAATGGTTGACCGGCAGTGCCGACGCCCGGAAGAATCCGGAACTCGCCGTCATCGCCGACGCCACCATCCGCAAAATGCCGGAAACGTTGAAGAAATTCGACGCCTTCGAAATCCGCCGCCACCCCGACGGCCGGATCACCGGCAACCCGGTTTTCAACGTCATCCACGGCGGACAGCCCCATATCCATGATTTCTTCGACAACTGCGTGCTCCCGATGGCGCTGGCATGGCATGACCCGGGGACGCCGGACCAGCCCAACCCGTATTATCACAGCCCCGAACTGCTGGAAAAGATCATTCTGGCCTTCGATCACGCCCACGATCAGGGCTGGGCGACCGGCAGCGCCATGGGCACCGGATACGGACTGCATCTGGGACTGGCGGGATACTCCCTCACGATTTTCCTGATGCGCCCGGAACTGGAAAAGGCCGGCATTCTCAAGCGGGAGGTGGAAAACAGCCACTATGTTTCCCTCTTCCGTCAGATGTACGATCCCAAGGTCCGGGTCAGCTGCGAAGGCGCGGATTCCCTGCGCACCATCGCCCTGTTCCAGCTGCTCTCCATCATCAGCATGGAGGATCCCGACATGCGGGTGCTGCTGCTGCGGAAATTCGCCGACGACCTCAACCGGGCGCTGGCCGTCACCCGTGGCCTCAATGCCCTGATCAAGCCGGACGGCGCCCTGTACCACCACTCCAATCCGTACTGGAACGGCTACGGCATTCACGGCGTCGAAATGGCCGCGCGCCTTGGCTACTGGCTGCGCGGCACCCCGTTCGCCTTGAACGAAACGGCCCGGAACAATTTGAAGAAATCCCTGCTTCTGGCGCGGTTCGTCGCCCAGAAATATGATTATACCATCGCCCTGAACGGCCGCTGGCCCTTCTGGCCGGACGGGCTCGTTCCCGGGATCCCCGGATACGCCTACGCCGCGCAGCTTTTCGAGACGCCGGACCGGGAGCTGGCCGCCGCGTTCCTGCGGCTCTATGATCTGCAATACAAGCCGGTCAGGGATAAATTCCGCTCCGTCTCCTACAAGGGCAACACCTTCACCGGTACTCTGGGCAATGCCGAGGACATGGAACGCTTCGCCGCCGAATTCCGGGAGCTCGTCCAGCCGGAACCCACCCCGCAGGGGCATCGCGCCGTCCCCTATGCCGGAGCCTCCTTCCACCGGCGCGGCGAAACGCTGGCCGCGGTCAAAGGCAACAGCCGCTATATCTGGGACTTCGAAAGCGGCGCCGAAGGCCAGCTCGGCCGCAATCTCAGCCGCGGCTCGATCACCATTCTTTCCAAAGGAACCCCCGTGTCGCTCGCCGGCAGCGGCTATGCCTGGAAGGGGTGGGATTTCACCCGGATCCCGGGTGCGACGACCATCCGGACCGCCTTCGCCGATCTGGACCCGGTACCGATCAAGGACGCGTCCCGCCATTTCACCGGCGAACCCGCCATGGGGGGCATGGAGATCGGCGACAACGGCCTCTTTCTCATGCGGTTTTCCGACCAGTATTATCAATCCGGCCTGAAATTCGACCAGTCGGTCTTCTTTGTGGACGACATGATTCTCTCCCTGGGATCCGGCCTCGCCTCGACTGACCGGGAGCATCCGGTGGAAACCACGCTTTTTCAGCGCCGTCTCGACACCCCCGGCGAGCAGCCGACCATCGTCAACGGCCGGACGCTGACTGCGCTCCCCGCCGCCGAAGAAGGCGGCGACGGAACACTGACGCTGCGCGATTCCGCCGGCATCGGCTACGTCATTCCCGACGGGAAAAACGTTCAGGTCCATCGGCAGCATCAGAGTTTCCCGCTGGAGAAATACGGCAAATCCACCGGCGGCGACGGTGATTTCGAAGTGGCGGTCATCCAGCACGGCACGGCGCCTCAAAACGGCGGCTGGGAATACGCCATTTTGCTGAACGGTCTGGAACGGCCGTATCCGTACCGGGTCCTGCGCAGGGCCGGCGGCGTCCACGCCGTCGAATTCCCCGATCGCGGAATCTGGGCGGCCGTCTTCGCCCCCGGCAAAGTTCAGGTCGGCCCCCTGGCGGCAACCGACGCTCCGGTACTGGCGGCGTTCCGTTTCGACGGGGATCAGCTGGAACTTCGCGCCGCCATGCCGGACATCGGCAGACAGTGGCGTCCGATCCTGCCGAAGAAAAACTGGATCGACCTCCATACCGATTTCCGCAACGCGCCCGGCGTCTTCACCCTGACACTGAACGGACAATGGCGTCTGCTCTCCGGTCCCGCCCGGCTTCACACCGAAAACGGCAGAACCCTGGTCTCGCTCCCCGCCGGCGACGGCGCCGCCCACACGGTCCGGCTGCTCCGGCAGTAAACCGGTCCGCCTTCCGTTCGGGAACCCCCGGACGGAAGGCGGTGATCACTCTTCCACCGCGGCCGGCGATACCGCTTCCAATACGAGAAGATGCAGAGAGTCCGGCAGCTCCGCCGCCATGGTGTGCACTTTTCCCCGCAGCGCAAGAACCGTGTCGTCCGCCGCCTCCAGCGTCGCAGTCAGCTCCCGGTGCGCCTTCGGCACCAGCACGGGGACGGCCGGTCCCCGCCCGCCCGACGGCGGCGACAGCCAGAACGCCTCGTACTCCGCCGCCGGAAATCCCGGCAGCGACGGCAGCGACGCGCGTCCCGTACACCGGGCCTTCAGTTCCGCGTTCTTGCCGTGGAAGACCTTCCCGGAATCCGCGGTCAGATATTCATATTTCAGCTGGACATGGCGGTCCGGCATCCACGGTTCCAGCAGCATCAGTCCCGCCCAGGCCACCACACAGGCCAGCAGCGCCGAGAGAAAGCCGATCTTCAACCACTGGAAAAAGCCGACCTGCGCGTGTGCCCGTTTCTCCAGCATCCCCAGCGCCACGATATTGGCCGTGCTGCCGATCATGGTGATGTTCCCGCCGAAACACGCGCCGAAAAGCAGCGCCCACCACAACGGCAGATCCTTGACGTTGACCGCCAGCTGTTCGATCACCGGACAGAACGCCGCCACGAAAATCACGTTGTCCACAAACGCCGATCCCAACGCCGTCACCGCCAGAATGAACGGCACCAGCACCGCGTGTTCCGTCCCGCAGATTCCCGCGAACCGCGATGCCATGATCCGGTCGACGTGCGTGTGCTCCAGCGTCCCCGCAATTGCGAACAGTAGCATGAAGAAGAGCAGCGTCCACCAGTCCACGTCCCGCTCCACATAATGCCGCGCCCGGTCGCGCCGGATGATCATCACCACGCCGGAGCAGGCCAGCGGCGCAATCAGCAGCACGCTGTTCTTACCCAGCCCCAGCCAGCTCTCGATCTGATGATGCGAGGCGATCGCCAGCACCGTGGCCAGCAACAGCACCAGCCCCTGCACATAGGGCACATCCACCGTCGATGCCAGCGACAGGTTCCGGGCCAGGCGCGCCTGCAGGTGTTCGTTGAACAGCGCCACCTCCCGCCGGAAATACCAGTACGTAACCGCCACCGTCGACGCCAGCGCCAGCAGCATCAGCGGAAACGCCCAGGTCATGAAGTCGCCGAACGTCAACCCGCCCTTGGTCCCGATGTAGATCCCCACCGGATTGCCCATCATCGTCCCGGCGCTGCCGATATTGGTACAGAGCACCGCAATGATGACATACGGCGTCGGGTTGAGCTTGAGCCGGTCGCAGACCTGAAAGATCAGCGTGGAAATGAAGATGATCGACGTCACCTCATCCACCGCGCAGGCCAGCAGCGCCGAGGCCGCCGAGGTCACCACGATGAACTTCCCCCCCGAAATATTCGGCATGGACACGATGCACTGTACGATCCAGGAGAAAAACCCCAGATCGCGCAGCGCCCCGACGATGATCATCATTCCGACCAGGAAGAGGATCACCTCCAGCGCCGATGACTGCACGAACTGCTGAATGTTCAGCGAATGCGTGCAGATCAGCACCGACAGCCCGAGAAAGGCGATCGCCAGCCGGAAATTCCAGAAGAACAACGTCCCGAGAATGATCGAGAAAAACACCGCCACCGCCGCCGCCTGCCGCACGTCGAACACCGTGCAGCCGCCGATCACCCCCGCCGCCACGCCCGCGCCGACCATCACCGCCAGCCGCGTCAGCAGCTGCCGGACGCCGAGCTGCATTCCACCTTCTTCTCCATGCATGATGCCAGGAATCCTTTCTCCGCTCGGTTGTCATTCCCAGAAAAGTTTGGCACAGAAATCGCGCATCGTCACCACCCCGGCCAGCCGGTCCCGGTCATCCACCACGATGATCTGAAGCACCTTGTTCACCAGAAACAATTTGGCCAGCTGGATCGCCGGCATCCGCTCCGATACCTTCAGATATTCCTCGCGCATGACGTCGGCGATTTTGGTTTCACCGGCATTCCGGAGCATCTCGGAAAACGGTTGAAACCGGTAAAAGGGAGACAGATCCTCCATCCACAGCAGATGTTCCGGCAAACTCAGCTGCAGCAGATCGGCGATGGACAGCACCCCCCGCAAATCGTCCTCACGATCCAGTACCGGCAACTCCCCGAAACCGCTCACGGCAAAAGTGTGAATCGCCGACTGCACCGAGTCCTCTTCACGCAGCACCGGTATTTTGCGATCCATCAGATCCCGCGCGGTGAGGAAATCCGGAACCAGATGCCGCCCTCCCGCCAGAAATTCCCGAACCTCTTCCGGCGCCCGCATCCGCGCCAGCCGTTCCACCGCGTCCGGCGTTTCCTTGAAAACGGCAGTCAGTCCCGAAAGCAGCTGCAGGTGCAGTCCCGGATCGTCTCCGGGCGTCAATATCAGCACCGCCACCCGCACCGGCGGCATCTCCGGCTGCTGAAAATCGATCCCTTCCGGCGCAATCCCCACCGCCAGCAGCGGCCGGTCCAGATCCGGCAGCCGGGCATGGGGGACCGCCAGCCCCGGGGCAATCACGGTGGGAAACACCTCCTCGCGGTCGATCACCGCACGAAACGCGGTTTCCGCATCAAAGCCGTTGACCTCCGGTTCCAGCAATGCGAGCAGTTCGCGCACGGCACCGTCGCGGTCGGAGGCTGACAAGTGGCAGGAAATCTGCCGGTCACTCAACATGTTGCGGTATTGGGGAGGCTGTCTGGTCATATCGGCTCCTTCGCATGCATCATGCATCAGGGCCTTCCGGCAGACTCCGGCGATTCCGGGCGAGACTGCCGAAAAGCGGTTCGCTTCCAAAAATCCACTCTGACCGAAAATAACGGCCAATTCTGCCGCTGTCAAGCCGTTTTTCCCGGAAAAACCGTTTCCGGAACCGTTCTTTTCTTTTTTTCCCGCCGCAAACCCGCTCCGGGACTGGAAAAATCGGCCCGACCGTGCTATTGTCATGACCGAAATGAAAATAGAGAAAAACCGGTGCCGCGGCTTCCGTTTCCCCCTGCCGGAGAAACCGGATCGCGCGCCCATTGCAGAAGGTCCGTTGTTCATGATGAAAAAATTTCTTCCGCTCCTCGCCCTGTTTCTGCTGGCTGCCGCCGCCGTCACCGGCGCGGAACCCGCCGCGCCGACTCCCGCGCCGGCCGCAACTACGGAGAAGGCATCGGACGCAACCACGGCGACGACGACGGGAGAATCCGCGCTGGATCTGCATCTGTATCGCGTCGGGCGCGGGTTCGCCAATCTCGGCACATGTTTTCTGGAGGTGCCCCGCTGCATCCTGCTGCGCAATGGGGAAGTGCCCTTCTGGGGCGCTGTTTCCGGCGCGTTCGAAGGGGTCGGCTGCACGGGGATGCGCGCCTTTGCCGGGTTGATCGACGTTTTGTTCGTGGGCTATGATCCGGGGGCGGTGTACCACGGTTCGTTCCGGGATTTCGTCTGGGAATCCGCCTGGCTGCCGCCGAAGGAGGACCGTCCATGAAAACGCTGTGCTGCGCCGTCCTGTCGCTGTTGACCCTGGCGGCGACCGCCGCGCCGCAGCGGACCGCGGTGGTGGATCTGGAAAAGGTATTCAAGGAATATTACAAAAGCAAAATCGCCGAAGGCGCGATCCGGCAGCAGGCGGAGATCTTCCGGGCCTATCTGCTGAAACTTCAGGATCAAATCCGGCAGCTGGAAACCGAGTGCAACACCGCCCGGGACAAGGCGCAGAATCTGGCCCTTGAGGAATCCGCCCGCACCGCCGCCGCCGAAACGCTGCGGAGCAAGACCCGGGAACTGGCCGCGAAACGCGCCGAAGCCGAACAGTACGCGACCGAACGCAATCGCCAGATGCGGGAATTCGAACAGCAGAAGCGGCAGGACATCCTTGCGGACATTCGTGCGGAAATCCGCCGCCGCGCTCTGGCCGAGGGGTATGACTTCGTACTGGATTCTTCCGGAAAAACCATGAACGACGTGCCGACGGTCCTGTATTGCAACCCCGCGGTCGACCTGACGGAAGAGGTGCTTAAAACGCTGAACGCCACGGCGACCGCACCGGCGGAAACCACAACCGCTCCAGCCGCTTCCGCGGCAAAACCTGCCGGACAGTGATGATGGATACGCCTTACGAAAAAACCGGATTTTTCGCCGCGGTGGCCGGCACCTGCCGGGGAACGGATGTATTTTTCCGTTTGCTACGCCAGCATCCGCTGCGCATGATCGGCCAGTTTCTGCTGCTGATGCTGCTGTGTTCCGGGTTCGTCGCCGT
The DNA here is from genome assembly GCA_949298665.1 of uncultured Lentisphaeria bacterium. Taxonomy (GTDB): domain Bacteria; phylum Verrucomicrobiota; class Lentisphaeria; order Victivallales; family Victivallaceae; genus CALXOD01. Next base: position 4,231 of record CASFXO010000399.1, on the reverse strand, counting down.
CGTACATTTCTTTACCACGGAAAAGGAAATCGATCAGGCGGCGGCCGGATTCCGGAGCACGTTCGGCAACCTCTCCGTACAGGACGGCCGTTTTCTGCCGGAGTTGCAGCCGCAGCAGATGCGTTCGCTGCTGCTGCCCGACGGCGGGCTTCTTACCTACGTACCGCCCGGAGAAACACCGAAACTTCCGGAAAAAACGGACGGCAATGATTTCCATTATCTGCTGTACTGGTTCCCGGAAGAGTTTCTGCTTGGAAAAAAGCTTGGGGACAACGAGTGGATTTCCCTGAACTTCCGTCCCAACATGATCGGCACCGAGCAGAGTCAGAGCGATCTGACCGGATTCGAAACCCGGCTCCGCGCCGTCGCGGCGAAACAGAAGGCCCTCCCCGCAACCGTCGGACAAACGGCCCGGGTAATGGCCGTCGACGAGATGGCGGGTATTTTCAAAACGAGCTGGACGCTGATTGGATTTCTGTTCTTTTTTGTGCTCGGCGCGGTTCAGATCGTATTTTACGTCGGGGTGTTTGTCGGCATGTTCCACCTGACCGGCGCGCGGCAGCTGCGGGTGCTGCGCTTCCGGGACCTCTTCATCATTGCGATGTACGCGGGGTTTCCGGCGATGCTGGTGGCGTCGGTGTTTGCGGCGTTCGAACTGCCGTTGCTGAATTTCGGGTCGGCCTATGTCATCGGCATGGTGCTGTACATGTTGACGGTGGTCAACCGCATCGAGCGGGAAGCCGCGCCGCCGACCGCCCCGGGAAATTGATCGAAAGCGAGGTATCCGATGCAAAACGACGAGTCCTTTCTGCGCATTCCGGTCTGGTATCCGGTGCTGGCGTCCCATACGTTTCTGACCTCTTTCGTGCGGCTCAGACCGGAGGCCGTCGCCGAGCTCGCCGACGGAGTGAAGGAAGGCGGCAAAAAACACCCCGCCGTCAAAGAGGCGATCGAAGCGCTGCGCCGCCCGATGAGCGCCATTCCCGGAAACTGCTTCACCGCGGTGGACGTCTGCGCGCCGACCGACACGGAACGCTTTGAATTCAAGCGGGGCGCGGTCTTCTCTCCGGAAAGCGCCTGGCGTTATCTGGCGGAAAGCCGGAAGGTCCGCGCCGCCGCGGCCGCCGGACAGGTGGAATACATCTGTCTGCGTCCCTTCCGCCGGATGAACCGCACCCGCGAATTCCGGCTGTTCATCCGGGACGGGGAACTCAACGCCATGAGCCAATACCACCTGATCCGCCACTTCCGTCGTCTCGAAGGCGTCAAGCAGGACTACTGGAAGCAGGCGAAAAAATTCATCGACACCGTCAGCTGGCTGCTGCCGCTTCGGACGCTGGTCATGGATATCTACTTTACCAGCGACCGCCAGATTCTGATCGTGGACCTCAATCCCTGGGGCGGCACGACCGACCCGTTGATGCTCCGCAGCTGGAGCCGCGACTGGAGCGAGTCGGCGGGAATCGTGCTGATGCCGCCGCCCACACGCATTTCGGGCGAGGTGCACGTTTCGTTCTGAAAAACGACGCGGCACATGGGGCCTTTTCCGCTCAGCAATTGCCGAGATAGACGTGCCGGAAGCCCCGGGCCAGCGCCAGATCCCGAATTTTCTCCAGCGTGCTTCGCGGCGTGCGCGGCAGTCCGGCCAGACGCAGATGCGGAAAAAACGCCGTAAAGTGCAGCGGCACCTCCGGAGAAAGCTGTTCCCCGACCCAGTCCAGCAGCGCCCGGATCATCTCCGGAGAATCGTTGCGGGTGGGGATCACCAGATTGGTCACCTCCAGATGCCGCCCCAACCGGTGAAAGTACCGGATCGCCTCCAGTACGGGCGCCAGCCGTCCACGGCAATGTTCCCGGTAGAATTCCTCGGAAAATCCTTTCAAATCGAAATTGGCGGCATCGATCAGTGGGAACAGCGCTTCCGCCGCCTTCGGTGAGATATAGGCGTTGGACACCAGGAGCGTCGCCAGCCCCTCCCGGCGGGCGACCGTCGCAACGGCGATGGCGTACTCGGCAAAGACCGTCGGTTCGTTGTAGGTGAAGGCGACCGAGGCGCAGCGGTAATGCCGCGCCAGCCGGACGATCTCGTCCGGTTCCCGCATGGGCACCGCCGCCATCACATCCGGGCGGCGGCACCCGGAGATTTCGTCGTTCTGGCAGCAGGCACAGTCGAGGTTGCATCCGAACGTCCCGATGGAAAAGGTCTTCGTTCCAGGCAGATATTCCCGGAAGGGTTTCTTCTCGACGGGATCGATCTGCATGGCGGCGGGACGGCCATAGACCAGCGAATACAGCGTTCCCGCCTCATTGCGCCGGACGCCGCAGAAGCCGGCATCTCCGGGAGCCACGACGCAACCGCGCGGGCAAAGGTCGCAGACGACCGTTCCGCCGCGGCCGCGGTGATAAAAACCGGCTTCGACCATGGATCACCCCCTTGTCAAGTGTTTTTTCTACCATATCGCCGGAGGCGGCACCGCGCAAGGGACGGCATCGAAACATTTGCGGAAATCCGCCATGGGAAACGCACTCCCACGGTCCCCCCCCGCAAACGCCCCCCGGCCGGAATGCCGTCCGACCATCAAAGACGCGCCGGCGCCGTCCGCGGCCTCCCTCCTCCGGATGAAGTTGCTCCATGCCGTCATAACCGATGAAAAGGACAAAATCCCCCTTGCCAAAAGAAGCTTCATCGATTATAATTAACGCAGAAGAAATTCCGTCCATTCATCATCGCGAAGGAACATGCCCATCATGTCGTTTTCTCCTCTGCCGCCCCGGTCCGGCCGACCGGTTTCCATGGTGCTCGACACCGACACCTTCAACGAGATCGATGACCAGTTCGCCCTGACCCACCTTCTGTGCGCGCCGGACCGGGTCGATCTGCGCGGCATCACCGCCGCTCCGTTCTTCAACGAACGCTCCGTTTCCCCCGCCGACGGCATGCGCAAAAGCTACGAAGAGATCCGGCACATTCTCCGGTTGACCGGCCGGGACGGTCGGATCCCCGTTCACCACGGCTCCGAACGGTATCTGCCGGACCGGAATACGCCGGTGGCTTCCGACGCGGCCCGGTTTCTGGTGGAGGAGTCCCGCCGCACCGCCGCGGAAGGCCGGAAACTCTACATCGGTGCCATCGCCGTGCTCACCAACGTTGCTTCCGCCCTGCTGCTGGACCCCGCGCTGAGTGAACGCGCCGTGGTGGTCTGGCTGGGCAGTCATGATTATACCGACCCCGACAACGATGAATTCAATCTGATTCAGGACGTCGCCGCCGCGCAGACCGTCTTCGCCTCCGGTATTCCGCTGGTACACTTTCCCTGCCGCGGCGTGGCTTCCGCCCTTGCCGTCACCGAAGCGGAAATGCGCACAAACCTCCATGACTGTGGCCCGGTCGGAGCGTATCTGCTGAAAATCTTTCAGGATTGCATGCGGGGAGTTCCGTGGCGGCAAAGAATCATCTGGGACGTTGCGGTCAGTTCCTTTTTCACCGTGCCGGAGGCGACGCAGTGGCGGGAAATGCCGACGCCGCAACTGCGGGACGACCGCGCCTGGGTGCTCCCGGACGCGGGACCGTCATCACTTCTGGCCGCGCGCCGGATGGACGCCGCCGTCATTTTTCAGGATCTCTTCCAGCGTATCAGAACCTTTGCCGGGGAGGCCGACGACCCCGTTCAGCCATAACGTCAACGAGGGCTGAAAACGCCGGCGGCGGGATGCCACTTCGGCGTTCTTTCGGATCTCACCTCGCCACGGAAGCGGGGTCCGCGCTCAGATTGAGCGGAATTTCCAGAACGTCGCCGGGCCCCGCCTCGGCGATGTCGATCGCGGTCACCCCGGCGGGCAGCGGCACATCCAGCGTGAACTCCAGCCCGTTTTCCGCCATGGCGGTAATCCGTCCGACCGCTTTGCCGTCCGCGAAAACGGTTTTCCCGAGCGCAGCCGCGGCGGAATTCCGCATAAACGGCGCGGTGAACCGGGAAATCGGAAATGCCACGGAAAATCGGCAGCGATCTTCCGGATCCCCTTTCACCGGTACGCCGCGGGCCAGCAGAAACCCCAGATCCCGGACTTCGATCCGACGACCCTCTCCCCGGGCCAACGTAAACGTCGCCGGAGTCCCTTTCGGCGGCGTCACCAGGAGCAGACTTCCCGGCAGCAGCGCTTCCGGCGGCAGTTCCCGGTCCAGCGTCAGCATCCGCTCCCGGACCGCGGTAATCATGGCGGACACTGCGCC
>CASFXO010000398.1 GCA_949298665.1 uncultured Lentisphaeria bacterium | reverse complement strand
CCACCTCACCCTCGGCCGCCTCGCGGACATCCGGCTCGGCGACGGCCTGACGCCGCCGGAAAACGCCACGCTCCACACGCCGCTGTGGGCGACCGCCACCCGCGATCCCGATTCCGGTTTTTTCGGCAACAACATCCTCAGCAAAAACATGATGATGTATTATATGACCGGCGACGAAAAGTATGCCCGGGAATTCATGCGTCTGGCCTTCCCCACCCCGGAGGTCGCCGAGGAGATTCGGAAGATCGACGACGAACGCATCCATGATCCGCGGGATCCGCTGGTTTATCCCTACCACTACACCGCCATCGGCATGATTCTGTACTGGGACCTGATCGAGGAATCGCCCTTTTTCTCCGAGGAGGACCGGCTCCGGATCACACAGAAATTCCAGGACCAGCTGGAGGCCTGGCGCGATCAACCCGGCAATGCCGGCGTTTTCCGCAACAACCGGCAGCCGCGTTACACCTGCACCGACCGGCACGAAAACTGGGAACTGATGGCCGTCTACGGCCTCTGCCGCTATTTCACCAAATATTATCCCGACAACCCAACCGCCCGCGACGGCGCGCGCTTCACCGCCAACGCCTTCGACAGCTGGAACAAAGGCACCGGGCACGAGGCCGGCACCCTCGGTTCGCACGTAACCGAGATGGATCCGGTCTTCCTTTATGCCGCATTAACCGGAGATCCCGCCTTTCTCGGCAGCCCGGCCATGAAAGCCCACGCCCGCTCCATCCTGACGCTCACCAGCGGACGGCGCAACGACTGGGCCACCGCCAGCGCGTCGCTGACCATGCTGCGCCGCGCCGCCTGCCTGACCGGCGACCAGGCGCTGGTGGAGGCGGCGGACCGCATTCCGCTGGATCATAACATCTTCCGCGGCGGACAGTCCTACTGGACCAACCAGCCCTATCCCTTCAATACCTACCGGGATCTGGCCGATCAATGGCAATTCTACCGCCCCGACCGGATCGACGACAAGGACTGGAACGCGCCGTTCGACAAACGTCAAATCTGTGAATGGCTTTCGTTCCGCAACGAACGGGGCGGCGAAGATGGGGATTTCCTGCTGATCGATGCCAAGTACGAATGGGGGCGCAACGCCTTTCATAACTTCAACGTCGTCAGCCTGATTCTCAACGGCACCCCGCTGCTGAACGGATACCATAACCAGCTGCATCTCTACCGGGACGGCCTGGCCGGGACGACCGTCGCCAAATATTCCCGCCCGGACCGGTGGGTGAAACTCGGCGCCACCGCCGCCGTCCGGGCCACCGTGCCGGACTTCAGCGGTTACGACTGGACCCGCACCTGGCTGCTCCGGGACGGGCGTTTCGCCGCCGCCTTTGACCGGGTGGTCCCGCGGACGGACTGCGCCACTGCTCTGGCCCGGAATTATTTCGAAGTCAATCAGACCGTCACCCCGCGGCAATGCGGAGAAAACGTCCTGTTGCAAAGCTGCCGGATGCCGGCCCCGGCCGACACGGTCCTGTATTGCCGCCCACCGGATTTCCGGGAAATCAATCGGGACGGAGCCCGGATCCCCACACCGGAGCAAGCCGACATGCTGCTGGTCGCCGGGTTGCGGACCGGCGCCCGAATCTCTCTGCAATTCGTCCTGCCGCGCGCCGTCGCCGACGGACGACTGTTTCTGGAAATGAGCAACGCTCCCGGCCGCGCCTGCGTGCGCATTCTCCTGGACGGACAGATCATCGTTCCCGTATTCCGCCACGAATCCGAAACCGTCGCACCCGCCGTCGTTCCGGCGGAGCGGCTCAACCTTGCCGCCGGGGCGCATACGCTTGAGTTCGAAGTACTCGCCACGCCACGCGGCAATCAGTCGGCCACTCTGGAACTGCGGGCGCTGGCAGTGACGGATGCGGATTGCGCCGTCCCGGTCCTCTATACCGTCGCCTGTTCCCACCCGGCGCCGCTTGTGTTTGACACCGTCAGCGTCTCTTTTCTGCCCACCGACAGTTCCGGCAGCGCCTTCCACTTCGCAGTCGCCGCCGAAATCTCCCGGAATGAGCCGCTTCAATTCGCCTCCGTCATCCGCCCCGGCGCGCCTTCCGGAACGGCATCCGACGCCGCAGGCAACGGCGATGCCGCGGCCTTCCGGCTTCCCGCCCCCGCCGTTTCCCGGCAGACGTCCGAAGGGCTGATGCTGGCGGAGGAAGATCATCTGTTCGTGTGGAACATGGCGGACTCCGCAACGCTCTTCCGGGCGACGGCGCCGGTCAGCTTCGACTGGAACCTCGATACCGGAAAACTGTACGCCGTCGCCGACCACGACGCCGAGTTGACTCTCGACGGGCAAACCATTCAGGTCTCCGCCGTTCCCGCCGAAGTTTCTCTCTCCCCCACCTCCGACTTCCGCGAATACCTCCGCCGGACGGTCCGGGAACAAAGCGCCGCCCTCTTCGCCGCCCGCGACGCCGAAACCGGGACGCGGCCGGCCGCCCCCGCCGCTCCGGCGCCGGAACACCTTCCGGCGTGGCGGGACGATCAGTGCCCGGAACTGGTTTCCGAGCTGATCCTCTGTGAACAGGACGGTACTGTATTTCCGACCGCAGCCCAGGGACGGCGCATCCGGATTTTCACGGAAGACGGACAGCCGGTACGTGAATGGGAAACCCCGGCGCCGGTGGGCGCCTTATGCTGGTGGCCGGAGGAAAAACTCCTGCTGGCAGGCTGTCTCGACGAAAAAGTCTGTGCCTTTTCCCTCTCCGGGGAACTCCACTGGACCTACGTCTCCCGCATGTCTGAAGGCCTGGCAACCGCCCCGAACTGGTACTGGCACAAATCGGCCATCCCGGGCATTTCCGGAATCCGCACCTCCCCGTGGGGCCCCGGCGAAAATTGCGCATTCATCGGCAGCACCGGTACCCTGGAAATGCTGGACCGCAACGGACGACTCCTCCATAGCTACTGCCAGAACTGGGGAGCCGTCAACAGTTTCGCCTTTCACACCGCCCCGGATGGGGTGCGGGAACTCTTCACCGGCCGGGCCTTCTGCGGCGCGGCGCGGGTGTACCGGATCAACAACCGCAATCCGGAGGAAAACGTCAGCGGCTTTGCAAATTTCCCCGGGCACGACCATGTTCACAACTACGGCTGGGAAATGCTCGGCCGCACCCACCTCTTCGTCAAAGATCTCGACGGCAGCGGCACGCCCCGCCTGATCGGCGACATCAACGGCGTGATCAATCAGGTGATCGTCTGGGACCTTGAAGAAAATCCGTTATACGGAGTCGTCCTGGGTGAAGGACGCAAGCCGCCCCGTTTCGATCGCGAAAGTTACGGCAGATTCATGCTGGCGCCGCTCAACGTCCGCGGCATGGCGGTGGAAAACATCGCCGGAAAACCGGAGCAGCAGGAAATCATCCTGGCCCGTACCGGCGGACAGCTCATGGTTTTCGACCATCTGCTCCGGCTGCTCTGGAGCGTTTCCCTCCCCGCCGATCCGGTCGCCCTCAGCGTCCGGCCGGCCTCCGCCACGGCTCCGGGACGGATTGTGGTCGGCGGCGAAGACGGCGGGCTGCATTGCTTCAGCGGCAAAGGGCGGTTGCTGCGGTCGGCGCACCTGCCCGGGGCCGTCACCCGGATCGACCTCCGCGGCAACGGGTTTGCAGCGGGAACCGCGACGGGAACGATCGCCTTTTTCCCGTGGCCCTGAGCCCCTCCAGGCCGGTACGTCATGAAAAACGGCGGCACCTGATGTCGGACCTTGCATTTCCCCGCAACGCGTGTTACTGTAAATCAAGGATGATCTTTTTGTACAACCCCTATTCAAGGAGGCTGCCTCATGCCGAATTATCAGGATTCTCAGACCGCCCGGAATCTGCGCAAGGCGTTTGCCGGAGAGTCGATGGCCAGAAACAAATACAGCTTTTTCGCCGCCGCGGCGCGCCGGGAAGGGCATTCCGAAATCGCGGAGATCTTCGAACTGACCGCCGATAACGAACGCGAACACGCCCGGATCTGGTTCAATGAACTCAACGGCATCGGCCGGACCGTCGCCAATCTGAAGACCGCCATTGCCGGAGAACACGAAGAGTCTCACGTCATGTATGTGGAATTCGCCGAGCAGGCGCGTCGGGATGGATTCCCGACCACCGCCGCGCTGTTCGAACGCATCGCCGAAATTGAAAAAAGACACGAGGAACGCTTTGCTGCGCTGCTGGCCAAACTGGAAGCAGCGGCAAAACCCGCTCCGACCGCACCGGCGGGAGAACGTCCTGCACCGATCGTCTCCAAGCGCTTCATGGAATGCCGCTACTGCGGCCATATCGAAAGTACGATCCCGGGCGCGACCTGTCCGGTCTGCCGGCGCGAAAACGCCTTCTGAGGGATTCCATTCCCGGTCTTCATCATCGGAACCCGGTCGGCCGCCTGCCGCCGGGACTCTTTTTATGGGGAGGATTTCATGGTAACGGGCATTCTGGCCGGTTTTGCCGCGGCTTCGCTGCAGGCGGCGTCTTATCTCTGTTCCCGCGGCTTCATGCATCGGCACGCGTCGGCGCTGCTGCTGCTGATCTATTCGCAATTGGTCATGGGCATCATCGGCCTGGTCAGTCTGCCGTTCCTCTCCATCGGGCGGCTTTTTGAAGAACCTTCCACCTTCATCTGGATGCTGATCGGCTGGCTGCTGGCGATCAGCGCCGGGCAGGTAACGTTTTTTCAGGCGCTGCGGGAGATCGAAGCCTCCCGGCTTTCGTCGCTGCTGGGGTTGAAAATCGTCGTGCTCGCCGTCATTTTCGTCCTGCTCCTGGGCGGCCGGCTCAACGGCGGTCAGCTCCTCGCCATCCTTCTCAGCGCCGTCGCCGCCATGGCGATGAACTGGAGCGGACCGGCCCGCTTCTCCTGGCGGGGTATTCTCTGGCTCGCCGCGGCGCTGATCACGTACTCTCTGGCGGACATCGCCGAAACGCATCTGGTACAGATGGTTCGCGGCCCCAACATGGTCTCGGACGGACTGGCCATCTGCGCCGTCTGCTACGGCTCGCTCGGCCTGCTGACTTTGCCGGCCTTGAAATTCTGTCCCCGCAACCGCCGGATGCTGCTGGACGCCATCCCCTTCGCGTTCACCTGGTACTACGCGATGGCGGCGCTCTTCGTCTGCTTCGGAGAACTCGGCACGGTGTTCGGCAACGTCATTCAGGCTTCGCGCGGCATTCTCTCGGTCCTGTTCGGCGCCGCGCTGGCCGCCGCCGGCTTCTCCGCCCTGGAGCAGGCCGCCCCCCGCAAAGACTGGATCCGGCGACTGGCCGCGGCGTTGCTGATGGCGGCGGCCATCGTCCTGTATTCACTCTGCTCTGCTCAGCAATAAAAAAAAAGCCGCGATGCGCCTGCTGCGCACTGCGGCTTCCTGCGTTCCTGCTCAAACTCAAAGCACGCCGCAGCGCTTCATGGTTTCCGCGAGTTTTTCACGATTGGCGGTGGACATTTCACAGAGCGGCAGCCGGTATTCCTCACGGATCAATCCGGCCATGGCCATCGCCGCCTTGATCGGAATCGGATTGGTCTCCACGAACAGATCGCGGAACAGCCCGTAATATTTCCGGTGCAGTCGCAAGGCCTCTCCGGCATTCCCCTCCAGAAACGCCCCAACCATGCGCACCATCTCCTCCGGAATGAGATTAGACGCCACGCTGATCACGCCGGAAGCGCCCACCGCCATCATCGGCAGCGTCAGCGCATCGTCTCCGGAAAGAATCGTAATGTCGCACAGATTCCGGATCGCCGATACCCGGTCCACGCTGCCGCCGGCCTCCTTGACCGCCACCACCATCGGATGGCGGCTCAACCGCGCCACCGTGGTTTCCGCGATCGGCACGCCGCTGCGTCCGGGAATGTTGTACAGCACCACCGGCAACCCGCCCTGATCGGCCACTGCGGAAAAATGGCGGAACAAACCTTCCTGAGTGGGCTTGTTATAATAAGGCGTCACCTGCAGCGTCGCATCCGCACCCGCCTCCTTCGCATGCCGCGTCAGCTCGATCGCCTCGGCGGTGGAGTTGGCGCCGGTACCGGCGATGACCCGGCAGCGCCCGGCCGCCTGTTCGATCACCGTGCGGATCACCCGGGAATGCTCTTCGTAGGAAAGGGTCGGAGATTCCCCGGTGGTGCCGACCGGAACAATGCCGGCGACGCCGGATTTGACCTGTTTCTCGACGATTTCCCGAAGAGTTTCATAATCGACGGCTCCGTCGGCAAACGGCGTGATCAAAGCGGTGTAAACGCCCCTGAGTTCCATAACAGCATCGTCTCCAGCAAAAAAGTTTTTCAACAGAATCCGGCAAGTAAGATACTCCCGCTTCCGTTTTTTTTCAACTTTCATGAAAAAAAACCGGAGGGATTTTTCCAGACGCCTTCGTTTTCGTTCCCAGTCACCGGCCCCGCGACTTGAAAAAAACGTATCGAATGTTACTGTAAAGCAACCGGAATAGCAACTGCACGTCAAAGGATCCTTTTTCGGAAAGAACACTGGTCTATGAAACACCTTCTCCCCGCCGTCTCCGCCGTCCTGGTTCTGGCGCTTCTTTCGACCGGCTGCGTCCATTTTTCCTACGAGGGCGAGACCTTCGCTCCCACGGAAAACGTCGCCGTTTATCACGACGCCGACAAAATCCCCGAAAAATACACCGTCATCGGCAAAGCCGTCGCCTACGGCAATTACCAGGACGTCTCCCGGGACCGTCTGGAAGACAAACTCGTCTCGGAGGCGGAAGAGAAAGGCGCCAATGCCGTTCTGATTACCGCGCTGCAGGTCGTCCCCAGGGGGGACGCAACCGGGACCGCGCCGATTCTGCGCTCCATGGAAGCCACCGGAGCGGAACATACCTATACGTTCAACCAGATCCAGAAGGACTTCGACGGCGGCTACGGCCAGACCGACGAAAATCTGTTCAACACCGCGCCCAACCCACCGACGCCGGTCGTGCGCGAATACCGCCGGATCATCCGCGCCGAATTTCTCCGGTTCACGCCGGAATCGGAAAACGACAAGGCCGCGGTCCGGTAGCGGCCCGGGTCAATTTTCCACCAGCCGCCCCGGAAAGTGAATGGCACGGCAGGGCCTGCCGGGGCGGGTGATCAGCGCCAGACATTCTTCCAGTGCGGCATAGCCGATTTCACGCCAGTCCACGGCCACCGTGGGAAACACCCCGTACTTCTCGACGATCAAACGCTTGCCGTCCACACTGACCACCGTAAAGTCATCATACAGCCGCCGTCCCGGAAACCGGGTCACATAACTCTCCGCATACAGATAAGCGACGGTATCGGAGGTGAAAAATAATCCGGTCCCCGGCGTAAAATCGGGAGCCGGCTGAATACGGCGATCCGGACGCAGCACGATTTCCGGCATCGCCCCGGTCCGCCGGAACCACTCGATGCGGAACGCATCCGCCCGCGTCAGATAGGTCTGCCGACCATCCGTATAAATACAGACGGAACGGATGTTCCGCCTTTCAAAATAATCCGCCGCCTGCGTCGCGGCAAAATGCGCATCGATATCCAGCAACGAAACATCCCGATAACTCCCGCTCATCAGCACTCCGACCGTGGGCATCGGTCCGATCACGTCCCGGTTCAGATGTTCAAATTCATTGAAAACGATCATGCCGTCCATCCGCTCCCGCAGTTCCGTCATGGTGGAAATGGACTCATCCTCCCGGTCGACATGCAGCAGCGACAACCAGCAGTTCCGCTGCAGCGCCGCCTCCTGAATGCCGAGCAGCGCCATACTGAACAATCCCGGCCCCATCCACTGCGGCGTGGGCCACGTCCCCAGCTCCGGCTCCGGCAGCACCACGGCGATCCGGGTCCGGCCGAGAGGCATCTTGCGGTTGTTCGCCACCACGATCCGGCGGCCGGAACGGACCAGCAGTCCCTCCTTCTGCAGACTTTCCAGCCCCCGCTGCACCGCCCCATAGGAAAATTCGTACTGCCGACAAAGTTCCTTGATGGCAGGGATGCGGGATCCCGGCGGATATCCCCCGGAAAAAATCATCGATTTCAGATATTCCGCAAGGCGCTGGGATTTTCCCATATCGCTCTTCGAATACATGGCCGCAGCACTCCTTCCTGACATGTATGTTATAAACTATTCAGCGAAATCTGAAAAAATCAAATATTTTTCAGTTTTTTCATGAAACAACATCTGGTCGACCGGAAATTCTGATTGAGGAACAAAATATTCAGACATATCCGCAAGTTTTCCACAAAAAAACGCGGCCGGAATCAGAAATGCTTGACATTCCGATTTTTTTTTGTTATTATTATTAAGGTGAAGGAGTCTCACATATCGGAAAGGGAATGTTCATGAAACCAAAATCCGCATTCACTCTGATCGAATTGCTGGTCGTCATCGCCATCATCGCCATTCTCGCTTCCATGCTGCTGCCCGCCCTGAATAAAGCCCGGGAAAAGGCCAAGTCCATCAAATGCGTCAACAACATGAAACAGTTCGGCATCATGTCCGCTCTGTACGCACAGGATTTCGAATTGGAAGTCCCCATGAATACGTCGCAATATGGCCTGATTTCCGGATCCTTCACCACCTGGTGGCAACTGTTTCTCAGTCTCAACTATGCCAACGGCATGTTCAAGGAACGCGGCAAAGCCGGGATGTTCGCCGGGGATAATTATTATGAATGGAACGGCGATTATTACACCGCGCCCTTCTGTCCGAGCTGGACACCCGTCAACATGAGCAACGAACATAGCTCCTGGACCGCCGATTACCAATTGAAAAACGCTTCTTTCGGAGGATACGGCTACAACGAATGGCTGGGATACATCAATTCGGACGGCACCCCCATACGCAATGGCGTGGCTATCTCCGCGCTGCCGCCGGAACACCCGAATCCCAGCAAAGGATACAGCAACTGGGTCCGGCCCGGGAAAATCCGAAATCCCAGCGTC
>CASFXO010000397.1 GCA_949298665.1 uncultured Lentisphaeria bacterium | reverse complement strand
GGTTCGACCGGGGGATCTGGTGATGCTCGGCAATCCGAACAATCCGACGGGGGCGACGACTTTACCGGTGGAACTATGGGAACTGGCGCGGGGCCATGCGGAGAGCTGGTTTCTGGTGGACGAGGCGTTTGCGGACTTTTCCGGGGAGACGCTGCTGACTTTGCCGCCTCTGGAAAATCTGATCGTCACCCGTTCCCTGACCAAATATTACGCGATGGCTGGCATTCGTCTGGGGTATGCGGTCGCCGCTGCGCCGGTGATCGACCGGTTGCGGGAACGGCAGCCGGCGTGGTCGGTGGGGACGCTGGCGCAGAAGGCGGGGGAATTTCTGCTGCAGCTCCGGGAGGACACGCGGGAAAACCGGGTGGCGGAACTGCGGGAACAGCTGGCGGCGGGCTTGACGGCGGCGGGCTGGAAGGTCTTCCCCTCCCGGGCGAATTATCTGTTGGCGAAATGTCCGGCGTCGCCGGTGCGGATGCTGTTGCGCCGGCGCATTGCGGTGCGGGATTGTTCCAATTATCCCGGGCTGGACGAACGGTTCGTCCGGGTGGCGGTGCGATCGGAGGCGGACAATGCACGATTGCTGGCGGCGCTGGGAAGACCGGGTGCGCCGGCTCTGCTGCGTAAAAAACGGAAACGCCCCGCATTGATGGTGCAGGGAACCTGTTCGAATGCGGGCAAAAGCATTCTGACGGCGGCGTTCTGTCGGATTCTGCTGCAGGACGGTTACGCGGTGGCGCCGTTCAAGGCGCAGAACATGGCGCTGAATTCCTATGTGACGCCGGACGGCGGGGAAATCGGCCGGGCACAGGCGGTGCAGGCGGAAGCCTGCCGCCGGGACCCGGACGTGCGCATGAATCCGATTCTGCTCAAGCCGAACAGCGATCTGGGCAGTCAGGTGATTTTGCTTGGAAAGGCGATCGGCAATTACCGGGTGCGGGATTATTTCGCCCGGAAGCGCGAGTTGTGGGCGGAGGTCCGCCGTGCCTACGACTCGCTGTCGTCCGAGTGCGACTGCATGGTGCTGGAGGGGGCGGGCAGCCCGGGCGAGGTGAACCTGAAGTCCACCGATCTGGTCAATATGCGTATGGCGCAGTATGCCGAAGCGCCGGTGCTGCTGGCGGGGGACATCGACCGCGGCGGGGTTTATGCTTCGTTTATCGGGACTTACGCGACATTGGAACCATGGGAGCGGCGACTGCTTGCGGGATTTCTCGTCAACAAATTCCGGGGCGACGCCACGCTGCTGGACGACGCGCACCGGTATGTGGAGAAAATGACCGGCAAACCGGTGCTGGGCGTCATCGATTATCTGCCCGACCCGGGATTGCCGGAGGAGGATTCGGTCAATTTCGGTTTTACCCGGCCGGTGGTGCGGGACGCGGAGACGCTGGACATCGAGGTGATCCGGCTGGGGCACATCGCCAATTTCACGGATTTTGCGCCGCTGGAAGGAGAGCCGGACGTGCGACTGCGGATTGTGGCGGACGCCGCGTCGCTGGGGCGGCCGGACGCGGTGATTCTGCCGGGCAGCAAAAGCGTGGCTTCCGATCTGGCGCGGCTTCGGGAAAACGGCCTGGCGGAAGCGCTTTGCCGTTGCGGCGGTTTCCTGATCGGGATCTGCGGCGGATTGCAGCTGCTGGGCGAACGGCTGCTGGATCCGGAACGGATCGAATCGGATGAAACAAGTTGTGAATGCCTCGGCGTGCTGCCGCTGGAAACGATGATGCGGCGCGAGAAGACGCTGCGCCGTACTGCGGCGCGCACGGCGGACGGGGAAGCGGTTTCCGGCTACGAAATTCACCATGGCGAAACCCGGGCATTGACGGACGCGGTCGCGCTGCGGCCGATGCGCGCGGCGGACGGCCGGGTGGTGGGGTATGAAACGGACGGCGTGTTTGCGACCTATCTGCACGGCGTGTTCGACGAGGACGGATTCCGGCGGCGGTTTCTGGACGGTCTGCGGCGGCGGCGGCACTGGGGCCCGCGGGGCGCGACCGCGCCGTACGGGCTGGAAACGGCGCTCAACCGGCTGGCCGACCATGTCCGGTCGCGGGTGGATATTCCGGCGCTTTACCGGAGGATGGGACTGTGAAGACGTTGACCGCGGAAGACCGGGAAGCCGGATTGCTGTTGAACTTCACCGGCGACGGCAAAGGCAAGACCTCCGCCGCGCTGGGGACTGTGCTGCGGGCGCTGGGGTGGGGCTGGCGCGTGGCGGTGCTGCAGTTTCTGAAAGGGGAGCGCCCGACCGGGGAACGGGCATTTTTTCAGCATTACTTTCCCGACGTGCTGTTCGAGAGTCGC
Source organism: uncultured Lentisphaeria bacterium (assembly GCA_949298665.1). Classification (GTDB taxonomy): domain Bacteria; phylum Verrucomicrobiota; class Lentisphaeria; order Victivallales; family Victivallaceae; genus CALXOD01. Next base: position 497 of record CASFXO010000397.1, on the reverse strand, counting down.
GGTCTGGGGCGGACGATCCGGCCGGGCGATCACGAGGGGGAGGCCCGCCGGGCCTGGGCGCGGGCGGCGGAACTGCTGCGGGATTTCGACGGCGACCTGCTGGTGCTGGACGAACTCAATGTGGCGCTGGGACACGGATTTCTGGAGCCGGATGAGGTGTTGACGGCGCTGCGGGGGCGACGGAAAACTTTGAATGTAATCGTAACCGGACGGTACGCGCCGGCGGAATTGCTGGCGCTGTCGGATCTGGTGTCGGAAATCGGGGCGGTGAAACATCCGTTCCGGCAGGGCGTGGCGGCCCGGAAAGGATTGGATTACTGATGGCGGACTTTTCCGAAATCATCTGGAATGCGGACGGTGGCGCGATCGAACGGGAAAGTTTCCGCCGGATCGAGGCGGAAACCGCTCCGGAACTGCGGCGGCGTTTCACGGCGGAACAGTGGCATGTGGCGCGGCGTCTGGTGCACACCGGCGCGGATTTCGGGGTGCTGCGCGAA
>CASFXO010000396.1 GCA_949298665.1 uncultured Lentisphaeria bacterium | reverse complement strand
GGCGGGGAGGGTCCGGGAGGAAAGGAACACCCGGGGATGTTCGTCCGGCGGCAGGACCGTCGGACGGTAACGGGCTGCGGCTTCGGGCACCTGCGGCGCCTGATACGGCGCCAGCAGCAGCTTGTCCAGTTGGATGCCGGGCGGCAGGCGGAAGCGCAGGCGATGAACGCCCGACTCCAGGCGAAGGTCCATGATCGGGCGTTCCCGGTAGGGATTGTGGGCTTCATGCGCGAAAAGCACCACCCGTTTGCGCCACGGTCCGTCGTCGCAACATACCCCGATTCGCGGCGAATCGACGTTGTTCGATGCCGCCCGCAACCGGCGGGCCAGCGGTTCTTCGGCCGCGACGGTGGTCGTCAGAGTATAATGTCCCGGGCGGACTTCGAACGACATTTCCAGTTCCGCTTCCGCAGTGTCCGCGCCCGGACGAAGGCGGATGCCCCTGCCGCCGGAGAAGCGGCGGTCGGCGACGATTTCCAGCTGTTCCGGGGAAAATCGGAGCCGTTCCGCCTCCACCTGCAATACCGGATCGTCCGGGGAGTATTCCGGGCCGATCGTGATGTCGGAAATCAGAAATTCTCCTTCCCGGTTCGCGAACGGTGAACCGAACATGAATTCCAGGCGGTCGATCCGGTCGTCCCGGCCGGGCTCGGCCTGCCATTTCAGTGTGCGGTCGGAGCCGGCGGAAATCACCATCGGCACCGGAACGCGGTCAAAGAGTTGCCGGTCCCAGCGCATCAGCGACCAGGCCGGTTGGGTTGTATCGGGGGCGAAGGTGTTGAAGATGATTCCGCCGTACTGTTCCGCCTGCAGGGAGGAGACCCGGAACCGCACCGCCTTTCCGCTCAGCGACACCGGCCGGGCCAGTTTCAACCGGAACTTCAAATAGGCGTTGCCGTTGGGTCTCGGCTGCGGGGTTCTGCCGGTCAGCCGGATCATTGTCTTCCCGTTCTGCCGGACGAACTCCACCTGTCCGACACCCCGCTGGAGCTGCGCTCCGTCCAGCAGGTCGGTCGCGGTCATGCCGGAGGCGAGGCCGAACGCCAGCAGTGCCGATAAGCCGAACCGAAGTCTCATGTTACTGCACCGCGGGATTGCGCCGCTTGGTCAGCACGCAGTGAATGTAGAGGAGATACGTCGAACCGTATTTCGTCTGATTGTGGAATCGCGGCTGCGGCGCGGCGTGCCCGTCGAAATAGAGCGTGTTGGCGCTGGTGGTGCCGTGCCGGGTCCAGGAGACCCGCCCGCCCCGGAGCCGGTAGACGTCGTCCGCGGTGGCCCAGGCGTTGATGCCTTCGATCATGTAGTAGGCGTCGAAAATCGCCATTTTTCGCGCCGGGGTGACGATCTGGGGCAGCTTGGTCCAGGGGATGTCTTCCGAGGCCAGGTAACCGGCTTCCTTGTTGCGCCCGTAGCCGCCGCAGTAGGAGACGGCGGATTTGTCGGCGTCGGGGTTGTATTCGGACCAGGTGCCGGAGTAGAGCCAGTCCGTCAACCCCGCCTCCGAATAGGCGGCCGGACACAGCGGCACCGCCGAGCCGTCGCTTTCCCGGGTGCCCTTGCGGGAGAACATGCCGCGTTCATAGCGGTACATATACTGATACCAGCGGGTGGCGCCGTCCGCGCCGGGCCGGGCGGCGGGAATGATGAAATCGTTGTTGTCCGCGGTATAGATGGCGTCCAGCAGTCCCATCTGTTTGAGCTGATTGATGCAGCTGATCTGACGCGCCCTGGCGCGCGCCTTGTTGAGGGACGGCAGCAGCATGGAGGCCAGAATCGCGATGATCGCGATGACCACCAGGAGTTCAATCAGCGTGAACCGGAGAAACGTCCTCTTCATAACCCATGCCCTTTCTTTTTTCCGCAGGTTTTTCCGAACTGGTTGATTTTTTGTGTGCCTGTATATATTATATTGCAGAAAAAATGGATAAAAAATGCATTTTATCGATAAAAAGATAAGGATTATGATCATGCGTGAGGAATTCATCTTTCCGCCGGAGGCGGAATCCCGGTCGCCGTTCCGGCTGCATCTGGCGGGAACCTCGTATTGTGACGGCAGCTATTATATCGACATGCGCGCACTGGACACATACTTTGTTTTCGAATACGTGGAGCGGGGGCGGGGACGGCTGCGTCTGGAAGACGGGGAATATTTTCCCGAGGCCGGAGATGTTTACATTGTGCCGGACAGCGGTCGGCGTATTTATCGGTCCGACTCGGCCGACCCGTGGGTGAAACACTGGTTCAACGTCAGCGGGCCGCTGGTACGGGAGCTGCTGCGGGTCTACGGTCTGGAGCATGTTCACTGGATTCGGCACTTCTCCCGGCCGGAGTTGTTCACCGAAGGGCTGAGCCGATTGCGGAAAAACCCGGAAAAGGCGCATTTGCCGCTGGGGCCGGAAATCATCGGGACGATTCTGGCGCAGGTGGCGGCGGATGTACGGACCGCGTCGGATGCGGGGCGTCCGGTCAGCGAGGAGGGGCGGATGCTGCGGGATTTTCTGGAAAAACAGATTTTTCATCCGATGCCGGATCTGGCGGCGATGGGGAAGATTCTGCATCGCTCCGAGGTACAGACCATCCGTGTTTTCCGGCGGGATTTCGGGGAAACTCCGTACCAGTATTTATTGAAGCGGAAACTGGCCGCGGCGCAGGAACTCCTGTGCAGTACCCGGCGGACGATCAAGCAAATCGCCGACGATCTGCACTTTTCCAACGAATACTATTTTGCCGGATTGTTCAAACGGAAGGTCGGTTATGCTCCGGGACAGTACCGGAAGGTTGCCGCCAACGGGGAGCTGTGTCATTTCGATCTGGTGGAAACGTCGCCGGGAGAGTACGTCAATACCATCTTTCTTCGTGATGCCGCAACGGAATCGGAAACGGACGGCCAGGTTGAAGCGTAGACGGATTCTGTCGCCGGAAAACAGGTTCTTTCTTCGAAAGGCCGGTAGGAAAAAACGTCATGGCAACGACGGAAATTTACACAAAAAAATGGTACACCCATAGGGATTTGAACCCCAAACCTTCTGGTCCGTAGCCAGACGCTCTATCCAATTGAGCTATGGGTGCACTTGGTTGGACAACGTTTCTTACATTACAGCCGGAACCTTTTTTTGCAAGCTCAAAATGGCAAAAAAATGTTTTTTTTTCCTTATTTCCGGCCGAAACGGCGTTCGATTTCCGCCAAGGTGATGGTCAGCATGGTCGGACGGCCGTGCGGACACAGGGTCCCCTGGCTGCATTTCCCCAGCTGTTCCAGCAGCTGCCGGGCCATTTCCGGCGTCAGATGATCGTGGGCCTTGATGGCCGCCTTGCAGGCGGCCCGCGCCACGAATTCCGCTTCCAGCGGCAGGCGGGCGGCGGCGTTTTCGACCAGCTCCGCCAGCATGTCCAGCAGCAGTTTCTCCAGATCGCCCGTCGGCAGGGCGGCGGGAATCGCGTTCAGCATGATGGTATGGTTGCCCAGCGGTTCCAGGTCGAAGCCCAGCTTTTCCAGCAGATCCCGGCTCCGCCACAGCATCGCCGCCGCCGTCCGCGGCAGTTCCACGGAAAGCGGCAGCAGCAGCCGCTGGGCCGGGATGCCCGCGCCGCTGTCCCGCAGCAGCTGTTCAAACAGGATCCGTTCGTGCGCCGCATGCTGATCCACCAGTACCAGTCCCGCCGGACCGGAGGCGATGATGTATGTGTCGTCCAGCACTCCGATCACCGTCGTCGGCCAGTTACCGTTGAACACCATGGCGCCGGGCAGCGGATGCGGCGTCCGGGGGAGGGCGGGGGCCGGTTCCGCTTCCTCCGGAATCTCCGTTTGCGGCGAAGCGGAAGGCGTTGCCGTCGCGGCATAATCCCGGGTACGCGGCCGGTCCGTCAGACCGGAGAGCGGCGCGGCGGACATGGGCGCGGCGGGGCCGGCGGGCGGAGCTTCCGGAATTGTTGCCGGCGGCGTGGCTCCGGCCGGAGGCGGCGGGGCGTTTTCCGGTTCCGGTTCCGTGAAGAAGTCCTCCTGACGGACCGGGGACGGGGTGTAGTGCACCCGGACGCTTTCCAGCAGCGGCTCCATCGGGACTCTCGGGTCCAGTTCCGAGGTGGGGGTGCTGCGGCGCCGGAGCGCTGCTCCCACCGCTGCCGCCACGGCACGGGAGACGACGTATTCCTGCTTGAACCGGACCTCGCGCTTGGCCGGATGCACGTTCACATCCACCGCAGTCGGGTCCATGGTGAGAAAGAGCACGCAGGGCGGATAACGGCCCGCGTCGCTCAAGGTCGCGTATCCTTCCCGCAGTCCCCGGTAAAGCGCCGGGGATTCCACGGCCCGGCCGTTGACGAAGGTGCGCTGCTCCCGGCGGCTGTTGCGGGTGAAGCCCGGCGCGGCGATGTAGCCGCTGAGCTCAATTCCGTTTTCACGATGCTGTACCGGCAGCATCTGGTCCTGAAAATGGCGGCCGAAAAAAGCGCGCAGCCGGGAATCCAGCTGTTCGGACGCCGGTGAGTGAATCGCGACTCGTCCGTCCATCAGCAGTTCGAAGGTGATCCGGGGATAAGGCAGCGCGAGCATCAGCAGCGCCTCCTCCAGATGGTGCTCCTCCGTGGCCGGACTTTTCAGAAATTTCTTTCGCGCGGGCGTGTTGAAGAAGAGATCGCGCACCCGGATGGTCGTACCCGGAGCGCAACCGGCGGGCAGCGTTTCGACGATCTTGCCGCCGGCGACTTCCACCCGGAAGCCTTCCAATGCGTCCGCCGTACGGGTTTCGATGGAAAATCTGGAAATCGCCGCGATCGAAGGAATCGCTTCGCCCCGGAAGCCCAGCGTGCAGATCCGGTCGATGTCGGTTTCCTCCCGGATTTTGCTGGTGCCATGCGGTTCCAGTGACAGCAGCGCATCGTCTGGATCCATGCCGCAGCCGTTGTCGGAGACGGCGATCAGGCGGGTACCGGCGCGTTCGATTTCCACGCGAATCCGGTCGGCGCCGGCATCGATGGCATTTTCCACCAGTTCCTTGAGAACCGAGGCCGGACGTTCGATGACTTCTCCGGCGGCGATGCGGTTGCTGAGGTGTTCGGAAAGGACGCGGATTCTGCTCATCGTTTCGACTCGCTCATATGGTTTTCCAGGTCTCCGGCGGGGCCGCCCAGGCGTTTCCGGGCTTCCAGAAAATGCCGTCGGGCGGCTTCCTGGTCCTTCAGCGCGGTGTAGACGCTGGACAAATTCAAATGCACCATCGGGGATTCCGGATTCAGCTCCAGGGATTTCTTCAATTCACACAGTGCCTCCTGATATTGACCGCGCCGGAAGAGCACCTGGCCCAGGTTGTTGTGGGCCGGAGCGTCGAACATGTTCCGGTCGATCAGTTTCCGAAAAACTTCTTCCGCTTCCGGGAAACGACCGCTTTCATAATAGATGCGTCCCAGCAGCCGCAGTGCCATCGGATGCTGTTCATGTTGCAGAATTTCATTCAGGATGGTTTCAGCCGTCGCCAGGCGTCCGTCCTCCACTTCCGAATAAGCGCGTCCAAGCTTCTGCATGATTCGTTCCAGCCGGGCGGAGTTCTGGCGTTCGGCGGAGGTCGCGGTCCGCCGGTGCGTCGGGAACCGGTACGTGACCACCAGCAGGGTCGTCAGCAGAACCACGCATGCCAGTGGAATGAGCAGACTGAAGAGTTTCGACTGTTTAATCATGCGCCGCCTCCGTCAACGGATAATGACAACGGCAGGTGTGAGACGGGGCGATTTCCCGTTCTTCCGGCATCCGGTCGCGGCAGCGGCGCTGCCGTTCCTCCGGCAGCGCGGCGCAATGTTCGCAGCGCCCGAAGAAACGGCAGCCGCGCGGATACTGCCCCGGCGGCGGCACGGCGCCCGGAATGGTGGTCAACCGCGCGTGTCCGGAGCCGGGACGCGGCACCGCCGCCAGCAATGCGGCGGTGTAGGGGTGTGCCGGAGTCCGGAGCAGGGCTTCCGTGGCGCAGCTTTCCACCAGCGTTCCCGCATACATGACGGAGACACGGTCGGCGAGTTCGGCGACGATGCCGAGATTGTGGGTGACGAGGATCACTCCCATGTTCCGTTCTTTCCGGGTGCGGTCGATCAATTCCAGAATCTGGGCCTGAATCGTCACGTCCAGGGCAGTGGTCGGTTCATCCGCCACCAGCAGCCGGGGGGCGCCGGCGAGGGCCATGGCGATCATGACGCGCTGCTGCATGCCGCCGGAAAGTTCATGCGGATAGGCGTCCGCCCGGCTTTCCGGGGCGGGAATGCCTACCTGGGCAAGCAGGGCGATGACTTCGGCACGTACGTCTTCGATTTCCGGACGGTGCAGTTCGATCGCCTCGGCGATCTGATCTCCGATCCGCAATACCGGATTGAGGGAGGCGGACGGTTCCTGAAAGATGTAGCCGATACCGCCGCCGCGCACCCGCCGCAACGCCCGCGATGAGGCCTGCTGCAGCTCCACGGGGCCGTCTTCGGCGAAGAAACGGATGGCGTCCGCCTCGACCCGGGCCGGCGGAGACGGCAGCAGCCGGGTCAGGGCCAGACAGCTGATGC
>CASFXO010000395.1 GCA_949298665.1 uncultured Lentisphaeria bacterium | reverse complement strand
AATCTCCTTTGCCGCTCTCGTCTATCCCCCCGTGCGGCGTGCAGTCCACCGTTGTTGCCGTCCCCGGCGCCGTCGCATTCTCCGGCAAAAGACCTCCCAGAATTTCCGGCTCCAGAGTAAACTCCACAAATTCAGCGGCGTTCCGCCCCTGCACCGTCAACTTGCCGCTCTCGTAGGCAACCACCTGCACCCGGTCTCCCGCGGCCCGCCAGCGGGCATACGGAGCTTCGGCAAACGCCCAGCCCCGCTCCCGCAGCAGCCGTTCCAGCGCGGCGGTCTGCGCCGCATCGATCTTCACGACAAAGGAGGTCTGTTTCGCGTTCATCGCGTTCCTGTTTCCCCCGCCGTCAGTAAATGAACAGCATTTCCCGGTACTTGGGCAGCGGCCATAGTTCGTCCGCCACCAGCTTCTCCAGCGTGTCCACCGCCTGCCGGAGCCGGTCCATCGCCTGAATCTGATCCGCCGGTTCTCCGGCGCGGTTGGCGGTCTCCAGCTCATATTCCGCGGCGACCATGGCTTTCAGATGGCGCCCGATTTCCTCGGCAATCGCCCGCTGTTCGGCCAGGCCCGTCCCGACGCCGGCATCACGCATGGCACTGACGGTGCGCGACAATTCCCCCAGCTGGCGGGAAACCGCCGGAAAAATCAGCGTCCGGGCGATCGTCAGCGACAATTCCGCCTCGATCCGCACCCGCTTCCGGTATTCTTCCAGATATACCTCATAACGTGAATACAGCTCCGCAGCGGAAAATACGCCGTATTTTTCGAACATGGCAATGCTCTTGTCGCTGATGAAGGCGGCCAGCGCCTCCTCCACGTTGCGCAGATGCGGCAGTCCGCGGCGCTCCGCCTCGGCAATCCATTCCGCGGAGTAGTTGTCGCCGTTGAAGATGATTCGCTTGTGGCGGCGGATCACCTTGCGCAGAATCGCCTGCAATGCTTCATGGAGCTTTTCCTTCGGGGCCTTCTCCAGTTCATCGACGATCTCGTCCAGCGCCTCGGCGGTAATCACGTTGAGCACCACGTTCGGTCCGGCACAGGTCTGCCCGGCGCCGGGGGCGCGGAATTCGAATTTGTTGCCGGTGTAGGCGAACGGACTGGTCCGGTTCCGGTCGGTCGTATCCAGCGGGAACGCCGGAAGCGCATCGACCCCGATCTTCATCGTCCCGCGTTTCCGGGTGGAGGACGGCGCACCGGATTCCAGCTCGTCGATGATCGCCGAAAGCTGGTCCCCCAGATACACGGAAATGATCGCCGGAGGCGCTTCGTTCGCTCCCAGCCGCAGCCGGTTTCCGGGCCCGGCGGTGGCGGCGCGCAGCAGTTCTCCGTGGCGGTCCACCCCCATGATCACCGCGCAGAGCGTGGTCAGGAAAAGCGCGTTCTGGTGCGGATCACTGCCGGGATTGAGCAGGTTGCGTTTCTTCGTTCCCGGCGACCAGTTGTTGTGCTTGCCGGAGCCGTTGACGCCGGCGAACGGTTTTTCGTGCAGCAGACAGACGAAATCGTGCCGGTCGGCCACCTGCCGCAGCACCTCCATGGTCATCATGTTGTGGTCGGACGCCAGATTGAGCTCCTCGAACACGCTGGCAATCTCAAACTGCGCCGGAGCCACTTCGTTATGCCGGGTTTTCGCCGGAATCCCCAGACGCCAGAGCTCCTGATCCACTTCGGTCATGAACGCCAGCACCCGCGGCTTGATCGATCCGTAATAATGGTCCTCCAGCTGCTGATGCTTCGGCGGCGGCGCGCCGAACAGCGTGCGCCCGGTCTGGATCAGATCCGGACGGGCCAGATAGAAGGCCTTGTCGATGAGAAAGTATTCCTGCTCCGCGCCCAGGGTGATTTCCACCTGCTCCGGTCCTTCGCCGAAACAGGCCAGCAACCGGTTGATGGCGCGCCCGAGCGCCTGAATCGAACGCAGCAGCGGAGTTTTCTTATCGAGCGCTTCACCGGTAAAGGAGCAGAATGCCGTGGGAATACACAGCGTCGCCCCGGTCGGTCCCTTCTTCAGAAAAGCCGGACTGGTCGGATCCCAGGCGGTATAGCCGCGTGCCTCGAACGTCGAACGCAGACCGCCGGAGGGGAAACTGGACGCGTCGGATTCTCCCACGATCAGGTTTTTGCCGGAGAAATTGAGCACCACCCCGCCCGCGCCGTCGGGTTCGATGAACGCGTCGTGTTTTTCGGCGGTCGATCCGGTCAGGGGCTGAAACCAGTGGGTATAATGACTCGCCCCCTTGGAAATCGCCCAGAGCTTCATGGCGTTGGCCACGTCGTCGGCAATGGCGGGATCCAGCGGCGCGCCCTGCTCCACCGTCTGCTGGAGCTTCCGAAAAACATTTTTGGAAAGAAAGTTTTTCATGGTGGACAGATGAAAAACGTCTTCGCCGAAAATCTCGGTAATCGGTTTTTCACAGGCTCTGTCCGCTCCGGAGGCACGACCGGAGATGGTTTCGATGGCGTCGTTGCGCGTTGCGTTGCTCATTTCTGTTGGTTTCTCCCGGGGACAATACGATTTCAACCGGCATCGCGGCCGCAGCGCTTTCCCGTTTTTTCCGGAAGCGCGCCATCTCGACCGGCCATATTGATAATATGCCATCTTTCGACTCCGGATTCAAGTGCCGGGGAAGATTTTCCGGTGCCTTTCCCGCCGTAACGCGCGACCCGGGATTCCTGCTGAAAAGAACGGCGAAAAAACCGGCCGCCCCCCGACGTAAATCGAATATTTCATACAAGAAAAACAAAAAAATCAAGATTTTTCCGTTTTTTTCGGAA
>CASFXO010000394.1 GCA_949298665.1 uncultured Lentisphaeria bacterium | reverse complement strand
GGATACGAAAAAGGCGGGAATGTCGACGACACTCCCGCCTCCGTCATCTCCGTCCCCCTTCCCGCCGCGAACCGCCGCAAGCGGCCTCCATCTCCGCGGGGAACCGCCCTCCGGAATCAGTATTTCCGCTGCAGGGCAATCACCCGTCCCTGAATCTTCACCTGATCCGCCGCGTAATATTGCGGCAGGTAGGCGGGATTGGCCGGGCGCAGTTCCACCGTGTCGCCCGCGGCGGGGAAATAGCTCTTGACCGTGGTTTCGCCGCCCTGCACCAGCGCCACCACGATATCGCCGGGCCGCAGGGTATCCTCCACCGGAGCGACGATCACCACGTCGCCCTCAAACATGCCGAGATCCCGCATGCTTTCGCCCTGAATCCGCAGCGCGAACAGTTTTTCCGGAGAGGTTCTCCCCGCAAATCCGGCCGGAATCCGCCATTCGGCCTCCATGTATTCCAGACTTTCCGCCGGAACTCCGGCGGAAACCCGCCCCAGCAGGGGAATCGTCCAGATCCCGGACGGCATCCGGGACAGCGGCATCCGCTGCCGGGTCAGGCTGATGCTGCGGGCCTTCGAACTGCGTTCCAGCTGATTTTTCCGCTGAAGCGCCCGCAGATGAGCGAAAATGGTCGAACTTTTGACCTTGAAATGATCCGCGATTTCCTGAACGGTCGGAGGCATTCCGGCCCGATCCTGAAAATCTTCAATGAAATTTAATATTTCCCGTTGTTTTTCCGTCAATCCACGCATTTTTTCACCTGTTCCGGATTAATTGAAACCACAGGCGGCAATCTGATAACGACCGTCTTTCTTGATAATCCGCAGCGAGAAAAGCAGATCGCCGGCAATCACCTTTCCGGCATGTTTCTCCGACTGCGCCTTCCGCTCCACCGTGACTTTCCACAAATAACTGTTGATCAGCGGGGTCCGCAACTCCGTCAGAAACTCGTAACGCACGATAGTCCCGAGTTCCCTGCAGGTTTCGGCAAAGACCTTTTCGGTCAGACGCTGCTTGAGTTCCTCCGGAAAATGCCGCACCGCGGCTTCATAATTCCCGGACTGGAACCCGGCAAGAATTTCCTCCCCGTAACGGATTCCCAGCTGCCGAACCTCCTCCTGTTCGGACTGAGTCATGGGTGCGGGCAGCGGCACCGCCGCCGCATCGTCTCCGGTCTTGCAGCCGGCAAGCGGCAAGACCAGAACCGCCGATGATGCAACGGCGGCAATCAGTCTCTTCATCATGCCAAGTCTCCTCCTCAAAAGACTTTTCCGGCCGGGCTCCCGGTATGGTTATCTTAATCTGGCGCACAGCTGGGCCAGCCGCTGCGCCGCGGCCCGGATGTTCTCCTCCGAACATGCATAAGACAGTCGAATCGCCCCCTCCGCCCCGAATGCGCCGCAGGGAATGACCGCCAGCTGTTCCTCTTCCAGCAACCGGTTGCAGAATTCCTCCGACGACAATCCGAACGAACTCACATCGCAGAACAGATAAAAAGCCCCCTGCGGCTTCACGCACTTCACCCCGGGTATCGCGCTGATCAACGCGTAAATCAGATCCCGGCGCGCGACAAACGCCCGACACATCATCGCCACGTCGGCTTCCGCCGCTCCCCGCAGCGCCGCGACCGCCCCGTACTGGGCGAAGGTGGTGGCATTACTGGTCGTATGACTCTGGAAGGCAATGATTTTTTTCGTCAGCCAGAGCGGCGCGGTCAGATATCCCAGACGCCACCCGGTCATCGCGTAGGTTTTGCTGAAACCGTTCACCGTCACCGTGCGTTCATTGATCTCATCGCCAAGCGCCGCGATGCTGATATGCGGCTTGCCGGCGTCATAGACAAGCCGTTCGTAAATTTCATCGGCAATCACCATGATGTTGCGCCGCACCGCCACTTCGGCAATCCGCTCCAGCGTCTCCTTCCGGTACACGATCCCGGTCGGGTTGGAAGGCGTATTGAGAATCAATGCCCGCGTATTGTCGGTGATCAGCCGTTCCAGTTCCGCCGGATCCGCCTCATAATTATTCTCCGCGCGGGTCGGCAATTCCACCACCTTCGCCCCGGTGGCACGGATCATTTCCGGATAACTCAGCCAGTAGGGCGCCGGCAGAATCACCTCATCCCCGGGGCCGCAGAGCGCCGCCAGCGCGCTGAAAACGGAGAATTTCGCCCCGGGCGCCACCACCGTCCGCTCCCAGGAGGTATTGATGCCGTTGTCCCGCACGAATTTTTCCGCCACCAGCTTCCGCAGTTCGACCAGGCCGCTGGCGGGAGTGTAGGTTACCTTGCCGGCGTTCAATGCGTCGATGCAGGCATCCTTGATGGCGCGGGGAGTGTCGAAATCCGGCTCTCCCGCACACATGCTGCAAACATCCATCCCCTGCGCCTTCAACTCCTTGGCCTTGGCGGTGATGGCCAGCGTGGCGGACGGCGTCATATGTCCCATATATCCCCGGGAAGATTGAAGATCCTTCATCGCAAATCGCTCCTCAAAATAAAACCGTGATCCATGACAACAGCTCAATCTATAAAATAATACCGAATTGCTTCTTTTGCAAATTCGGGACATTCCGGAACACCGGTTATTTCCGTAATTTTCAGAGAGAATCCGCGCGGATGGCGGCCGCCTGCGTCCGCAGCGCCGCGCTTTCCCCCCGCCAGAAGCGGTCGCTGCCCCAGTCCGGAAAACGGTCATGGAAATTGTAGTCGTCACTCTGCCGCCCGCACCAGTCCAGAAAATAAATCATCCGCATGGCCCGCAGCAGCTCTATCCGATGACATTCCCGCTGCGGGAACTCCCGGAACCGGCGGTATCCGTCCAGCAGCAGTCCCAGTTCCCGGCGGCAGTCCCGGGCGTATCCGGGCAGCAGCAGCCAGAGATCCTGCGCCGCCGGGCCGAGCAGCATGTCGTCGAAATCGATCAGCATCAACCCGTCGTCCGGGCGGCTCAGAATATTGCCTCCGTGGCAGTCGCCGTGCAGTCGGATCTCCTCCGCCGGTTCGTACCGGTCGATCAGCAGTTCCATGACTTCGCCTGCCGCGTCTTCAAACTCCCGGTACGGCGCGGGACCGATCAGACCGGAATCCAGCAGATGGTTCAATTCCGCCGCCGTGCTTTCCAGCGGATCGAGCCGCATCCGGAAGCGGCCGGTGCGGCTTTCGCCGACGGCGTGGAGCCGCCCCAGCAGGCTGCCCAGCTGCCGCCACTGATCGTCGCCGGTGATTTCCAGCGCCCGCCCCCACCGCTTGGGATAGGCGGCGAAAAAAATCCCGTCGCCGGTTTCCCGCAGCGTCCCTCCGCCCGGAAACCGCAGCGGTGCCACCACCGGAATCTCCGCCGCGCGGCAGTCCAGTACGAACAGATGTTCCTCCAGCAGCGCTCCCCGGCTCCAGCGCCCGGGACGGTAGAATTTGAAAATCAAACGTTCGCCGTCGGTCCGCTCCAGCTCGTACACCCGGTTGATGTAACTCGGCAGCGGCAGCACGACCCCGGAAAAACGGCAGCGCATGGCCTCTTCGGCGGCGGCCAGAATCGTTTCCGGCACCAGGCCGTCGAAGGTCCCGACGTTGCCGGACATCAGCGGATCCACCAGTTCCGGGCAATCCGGTAACTGTGGTCCTGCCAGGATTTTTCCGCCTCGATCCGGTTTTTTCCCCAGGCGACCAGATACCAGGCGATGATCCGCTGTTTCCGGATACCGTCCAGTTTGAAGGTGGCGATCCGCTCTCCGCCGATGCCCGCGTTGCGCGGCGCGGGCCGGCCGAGCCGTCCCCCGTCGTCGGGCTAATAGGTCGGGCGGTTGAGCGCGATGACCATTTACAGCAATTTGGCTTCGTCGTAAGCCTTCATCGACACCCGTGCCTTGTCCGGGTAGGAGAAGCTGTAGAAATTCCGGTCTCCGCCGTCCCCGCTGGTCAGCACGAACAAATACAGGTACGGCACCCGCAATTCGTTTTTCTGCCCCTCGCCTTCCTTGCGGCGAACGCTGTAACCGATCGTGAATTCCGCCGTTTTGCGCTTGTCGGAGCTGCCCTGATAGCCGTCCGTCGGACACTTTTCCGTGCCCAGAATGATGTCGTAGGCGGCGGTGTTGTCCTCGAACTCCCCGCCGCCGCGGATATCGGTGTCGTAATACTTGACCAGAGACCGGAGCGGAATGGTTTCGGTCCCGCTGTCGATCTTGAGCGTCAACATCTGGTTGGCGATGGTCATGATCGTCACCTGAGAGACGATCTTCTCCTGTCCGTCCGCCGTTTTGTAGATCAGCGTTCCGGCCGACAGCGGCAGACCGGCAACCAGCAGCCCCAGTAAAAACAGCACACGCATGAAGGCTCCTTTCACTCGTTCAGCACCGAACATTCATTCCGCGGCCAGCGCCGTGCCGAAAGCGGCCGCCTGGCGTTTCCGCTCCGGATCCCGGCGGAATTCCGCCGCCTCCGGGCCGCAGTGCGGGAAATAACTTTCACCGGCGTTGTCCGCCCCGAGATAGCCGACGACATGCCGGTAACTTTGCCGTACCGCCTCGTATCCGCTTTCCGCTTCGCCGTCCCCGGACGTCACCAGCAGTGCGAAACGCAACCCCGACAACGGCGACCGCATGACCTCGCCCTCGTATTTGATCTGAGAATAAAACCGGTCGATCACGCCTTTTATCTGCGTGCTGAACGAAAAAAAGTAAATCGGTGTCGCCAGCACCACCGTGTCGAACGTCGACAGTCGCGCCACCAGCGCCGCCACGTCGTCGCCCACCACACAGCGGAATTCCGTCGAACGTTGACAGCCGAAACAGCTGACACAGCCGCGTCCCACCCCGTCCAGCTTGATGGCTTCGACGATTTCCACCGTCGCTCCGGCGGCGGAGGCCGCGGCGGCGGCTTCCCGGACCGCGGCAATGGTATTCCCGTCCCGACGACCGCCGCTGATGAAAAGAATGTTCCGTCCCATGATGATTCCTCCTATTTATGGTTGTGCCCGGGAAAAGCGCAGATCACCGTGATGTTGTCCCTGCCGCCGGCGATCAACGCCGCGCGCATCAGGGCGTTGACCGCCGCACGCGGCCCGTCGGCTTCACAGAGCGCGGTGGCGATGACTTCCGATTCCAGATAGCGGGAAATCCCGTCGGAACAGAGCAGATAACGGGTCCGCGGCAGACGCGGGATCCGCTGCAACTCCAGTTCCAGCCGGGGCCGGGGGCCGAGCGCGCGTGAAATCACATTGCCGAGCACGGCGGAAGGCGGTGTGATGCGGCTGCCGCGTTCGGCCAACCTGGCCAGCAGCGTATGGTCCTCGGTCAGCTGCTCCAGTCCCGTTTCCGGGCAAAATTGATAAATCCGGCTGTCTCCGGCGTGCGCCAATACGATTTCTCCGGCGAAAAACACCGCCGCCGCCACCGTCGTCCCCATCGGCGCCCCGGTCCGCTCCCGCCGGTTGTGCTCAAACAACTCCCGGTTGATGTCCGTCAGCTCCCGCCCGAGAAATTCCGTCGCCTCATCCGAATTCAACCGCTTTGCGTCCAGCTTCCGCCAGGCGCCGAGCAATCTCCGGCAACAGACGAAGCTGGCCACGTCCCCGTCCCGATAACCGCCAATGCCATCCGCGACCGCCGCCAGTGCGGCACAGTCCCCGGGGCGGGCCGCCCAGCAGAAGTTGTCTTCGTTGCGCTCCCGCACCAGACCGCGGTTACTCTCTCCGGCAAGCCGGATGTCGGCCTGTTCCTTCACGGTCCCGTCCTCTCCTCTCTCTGATACAGCAGAAACGGCGCCTCCCGGTCGTCCCCGGCGAACACCACCCGGTCTCCGGGACGGGGCGCCAGCGGCACGCCGAAATCACGGAAAAACTCAAACGTATTACATACGAAAATATAGATCGTCTCCGGCCGCCTGTCCAGTTCCTTTCCGGTATATTTCCGCACCCGCGGCAGATAACGCGGCACGATTCCCGCCGAATACAACTCCCGCAACGGCTGCCGGACATAGCCGAAACGCGGTTCGCCCAGCATCTGCACGTACGGCCACTTGGCCACCACCGGCGTCCCGGCCGCCTCCTGCGACAAGCCGTCCGCCACCCGGCGGTCCAGTTCGATCTGCCGGAGAAATTCCCTGCTCCGCTCCAGAAATTCCCCCGAATACCGCCGCGGCGGCGGCAGTTTCGGAAAGAAGGCGCCGCCGCACAGCAGCAGATTCGCCGCCAGCAGCAGCACGCCGCCGCCGAAACGCCATTGCCGTCCCTCCGGCAGCAGCAGAGCCAGCAACAGCAGCAACGGCATCACCGCGAACGCCGCATAACGCGGCAACGGCACTGAATAGAGAAAATACGCCCCCCAGAATCCCCCCTGAAACAACCACAGAAACAACCGGAACCGGTCCGTTTCCGTCTCCGGTCCACCCTCCCGGATCAACCGCCGCACCCGCCATCCCGTCAGCAAGACCGCCAACACCAGCACCACGGCCAGCTGCGGAAAATACAGGGAAAAATGCTCCCGCATCCGCCCCAGAAAAACCGCCGTCAGATCCGGCACCGACGCACTCTGCGCCGCACCGTCGGAATCAAGACACAACAGCCATGCCGCCAGAATCATCAGGACTCCGGCCCAGGCGGCATATTGCAGCATTTCCCGCCGCCGCGGCGCCGAACGCCAGGCCCGGAACAGAAAATACATCAGCAGCGCCGCCGCCGGCACCACGGCCATGAGTTTGATCGCCGCCACCGCCACCACGGCCGCCAGCGCCGTTTTCCAGCGGCCGAAGCCGACGGCGGCCACCACCGTCATTCCCGCCAGTACCAGCGGCGGCTCCTGTCCGAGTGCGGCCCCCTGCGCCGCCAGCAGCGGGTCGGCCAATGCCGCCGCGCCCCACCCCAGCGCCGTCCACCAGCTGAACCGGCAATGCCGCAACACCAATACCATCAACGTCGCCGCCGCCGCCAGACAGCCGATATTGAAAAGGTGCCCGATCCCATGCACCGTCACCGCCGGCAGCAGCCGGTACAATACCGCATAACACCACGGCAGAACGTTCCAGCGGTATACCATCGCCCCGCCCTCCCAGAACGTCCCGGAGTCCTGCAGCGCGGCCCGGCTGAATCCGTGATCGGCCAGAAACAGCGCCTGCGCATGCAGCCCCAGGATATCGTCCCAGAACGGCGGGTTGAGCAAAACCGCCGCGTTGCACACCAGCAGTGCCGCCAGCAGCGCGACGGCGACCGATGCCGGCGTCCAGACGAAGATTGGATGGACTTTTTTCATGCCTCTACTATAGGCTGTGAAAAGAAGGGTTGCAAAAAATACCGGGGCAAATCCGCTTTTTTTGATTGAAAAAAATGGTTTTCGCCAGTATCTTTCCCATCAGACAAAATGGGCGGAAAGAAAAATCCGCGAAAACTTCAGACACAATATGACCGAACAGAAACAACTTTTTGACGCCGCGGCCATCGCCGCGGCCATCGCCCGTATGGCCGACGCCATCGCCGCCGAATTCCATCCGGATTCCGGCAACGGCGAATTTGCCCTGATCGGCATTTACAAACAGGGCGTTCCCCTCGCGGAACGGTTGCTTGAAGCCGTGGCCGAACGCAACGGCGGCTGCCGTCCGGAACTGGCCAAACTGGACATCTCCATGTACCGGGACGACGTCGGACTGCGCAGCGGACTGCCGCTGATCCGGGAAACGGTCATCCCGTTCAATATGGAAAACAAGCGCGTCATTCTCGTCGATGACGTGCTCTCCTCCGGCCGCAGCATCCGCGCCGCGCTGGACGCGGTCACCGATTACGGCCGACCGGCCCTGATCCGGCTGGCGGTGCTGGTCGACCGGGGCATGCCGGAATACCCGATCCGGGCGGATTACGTCGGGCTGCGCGTCGACGTGCCCGCCGACCGGAAGATCCGGGTCGATTTCAAGGAAAACGACGGCATTGACGCAATCCGCGAAGTATCGTGGCAGCGGGACGCAGTGCCTCAAAATACGGACTGACCGCTATGGAATTCAGATGGCATCGAAAAGATCTGCTCAGTCTCTACGACCTGAGCCGCGAGGAAATCGAATACATTCTCGACACCGCCGAGGAGTTCAAAAAGGTGTCGGAACGCAACGTCAAGAAGGTCCCCGCGCTCCGCGGCAAAACCGTGGTGAACTTCTTCGTGGAACCGTCCACCCGCACCCGCATCTCCTTTGAACTGGCCGAACAGCGGCTCAGCGCGGACATCATCAACGTCGCCGTCGACGCCAGCAGCCTGAAAAAAGGCGAAACCCTCCTGGACACCGTGCGCAATATCGAGGCGCGTCAGGTGGATTTGCTGGTCATGCGCCACCGGGCCACCGGCGCCCAGAACTTCATTGCCCAGAACGTCCGCTGCGGCGTCATCAACGCCGGCGACGGCGCGCACAGCCATCCGACCCAGGCGCTGCTGGACATCTTCACCATCCGCCAGCGCAAAGGCCGGGTGGCGGGTCTGAACGTCACCATCGTCGGCGACATCCTCCACAGCCGGGTCGCCCGCAGCAACATCTGGGGACTGCTCAAGCTCGGCGCGCGGGTCACCCTCGCCGGGCCCGCCACGCTGGTACCCCGCGAATTCGAAAAAATCGGAGTCCGCGTCTGCCACAACCTCCGGGACGCGCTCCGGGCCGCGGACGTGGTCAATCTGCTGCGCATTCAGCATGAACGGCAGACGGCGGGATTTTTCCCGAGCGTCAATGAATACGCGCGGTTTTTCGGTCTGAATCAGGAAACCTTTCAATATCTCCGCCCCGACGCGCTGGTCATGCACCCGGGGCCGATCAATCGCGACGTGGAACTGGATTCCGCCGTGGCGGACGGACCGAATTCGGTCATTCTCGAACAGGTCACCAACGGCCTGGCGGTACGCATGGCGGTTCTGTTCCTGGTAGCGGGGTGTGGCAACAAATGAATTCTTCCAACTTCATTCTCAAGGGCGGACGGGTCATCGACCCGGCCCGCGGTATCGACCGCGTCATGGATATCGGCGTCGCCGACGGAATCATCACCGCACCGGAAGCAGTCGGCAATCCGGAGATCATCGATGTTTCCGGTTTGGTCGTCACTCCGGGATTGATCGACCTGCACGTTCATCTGCGCCAGCCCGGCAACACCGCCGCCGAAACCATCGCCACCGGCACCATGGCGGCCGCGGCGGGCGGTTTCACCGCCATCGTCGCCATGCCGAACACCACGCCCGCGGCGGATACGCCCGGCGCCATCGAATATCTCCGCCAGACCGCCGCCCGGCAGGGCGTGGTCCGCGTCCTGCCCTGCGGCTGCCTGACCCGCAACCGCGCCGGCAAGGAGATGGCCGGCATCGGCGGGCTGCATTCCGCCGGAGTGGTGGCGCTGAGCGACGACGGCGGCTGCATCCAGGATCACGCGCTGATGCGTCATGTGGCCGAATACGCGCATTCCTTCGGATTGCCGATTCTCGATCATTGCGAAGACGCCTTTCTGGCGGCCAACGGCGTCATGCACGAAGGCGAATGGTCGGTGCTGCTCGGGATGAACGGCATCGCCTCGGCCTCCGAGGAACTGATGGTGGCCCGCGACATCATTCTGTCCCGCCTCACCGGTGCCCGCATTCACGTGCAGCACGTGAGCGCCCGCGAAAGCGTCGAGCTGATCCGTCAGGCCCGCCGTCAGGGACTGCCCGTTACCGGAGAAGCCACCCCGCATCACATCGCGCTCACCGACGAATGCATCAAAACCTATGACACCAATTACAAGATGAATCCGCCGCTGCGCTCCGAAGCGGACCGGCAGGCGTTGATCGCCGGGCTGGCCGACGGCACCATCACGGTGATCGCCACCGACCACGCGCCGCATACGGCGACGGCGAAACTGGTGGAATTCGACGACGCGCCGTTCGGCATCATCGGGCTGGAAACGGCGCTGCCGATCACGCTGACGCTGCTGGTGCACAGCGGCATTCTCTCCTTGCCGGACCTGATTGCCAAATTCACCACCGGTCCGGCGGAAGTCCTCGGACTCGACCACTGCGATCTGGCCGAGGGCCATCCCGCCGATATCACCGTTTTCGATCCGGACTGCGCGTACGAAATCGATCCGTCGACCTTCCACTCGAAGGCGCGCAACACCCCCTTCGGCGGCATGAAGGTCCGCGGCCGGGTGCGGCGGACGATCGTCGGCGGCCGCACCGTCTACCGTTATCCGGAGCAGGCATCATGAGCACCGGGAACCTCGACGCGCTGGTAACGGAGATTTTGCCGGAGATCATCGAACTGCGCCACCGCCTTCACCGGATCCCGGAAATCGCCGGCCAGGAACGGCAGACCGCCGCGCTGATCCGCGAAGCACTCGCGGAAACCCCGATCGTCTGGCGCACGCCGCTGCTCGGGACCGACGTGGTCGGCGACCTGGCCGGAGCCCGGCCGGGACGGCATGTCGCATTGCGGGCGGATATGGACGCGCTGCCGCTGGAGGAACAGAACGACCTGCCTTACCGTTCGGAACACCCCGGCATGATGCACGCCTGCGGGCACGACGGCCATATGGCCATGCTGATCGGGGCGGCCCGGGTGTTGTCGCGGATGCGGCAGGAGATTTCCGGCAGCGTCCGCTTCATTTTTCAACCCGGGGAAGAAGTCCGCTCCATGGGGAAGGAACTGGTGGAAGCCGGCGTGCTGGAACAGCCGAAGATCGATTTCGTCGCCGCGCTCCACGGCTGGCCGGAAACGCCGGTGGGCGTCATCGCCACCCGTCCCGGCGCGATCATGGCGTCGGCGGCGCATTTCGCGATCCGGATTTTCGGACGCGGCGGACACGGCAGCGCGCCGGAGCACACCATCGACCCGCTGGTAACCGGCTGCATGGCGGTTGCGGCGCTCCAGACGATCGTCTCCCGCAACTTCGACCCGCAGGACGCGGCGGTACTGAGCGTCTGCCGCTTCGTTGCCGGAAACAGCTCCAACGTGATTCCGGATTCCGCGGAACTCAACGGCACCTGCCGGGCGTTGTCGCCGGAGGCAGCCGCCCGTTTCGAACCGGCCATCCGCCGGGTCATGGACGGCATCTGCGCCGCCACCGGTGCAAGCTGCGAAATTGATTATCGGGAGAACTACCGCGTGACCGTCAACGCCGAATCGGCCTTCCACCTGGCGGAAGAAGCGGCCCAAAGCGTTCTCGGACAGGAATTTTTCCAGAAGCTGGACCGTCCGGCCATGGCGGCGGAGGATTTCTCCTACTATCTGGAACGCTGCCCGGGGATTTACGCCCGGATCGGCATGGGCATGGACAGTCCGGGACTGCATCATCCCCGGTACAATTTCAACGATGCGGCGCTCGAAAACGGCATCCGGTTTCTGGTGGCCGTCGCTCTGGCCGCGGGACGGCAGTGAAAACCGACGCGCTGCAGGTCTACATCCATGTTCCCTTCTGTCGGCGGAAATGCGCCTACTGCGCCTTTTACTCCGAACCGGCGGCCGCACCGGAGTCCGTCCGGCTTTATCTGGACAAGCTGGAACGGGATCTCGACGCCGCGGCCATCCATGCGCCGGTGGAATCGCTTTACTTCGGCGGAGGAACTCCGTCCCTGCTGACGGAACCCGATCTGGAACGGCTTTTCGAACTGATCATCCGACGGCTGCCGCTGACGCCGGACGCGGAAATTTCGCTGGAGGCCAATCCGGAAACGCTGACCCGGTCCAAGGTCCGACTGATCGCCGAACACGTCACCCGGATCAGTCTCGGCATACAGACTTTCGACCGGGAACTGCGTTCACGCCTCGGACGGGACTGCTCCGACCGGGCGATCGCGGCCGCCCTGGAGTGGATCGGCGACGCCGGATTCCCGCATTGGAACTGCGATTTCATCTACGCCATCCCGGGGCAGACCCGGGCGCAATGGGACGAGGAACTGCGCCGGGCGGCCGATTGCGGCGCGGATCACCTGTCGCTCTACGCGCTGACGCCGGAAGAGGGCACCCGGCTGGCGGCCGATCCGGCATTGCAGATCGACGATGACCTCGCCGCCGACCTGTGGGAAACGGCGGGAGAACAACTGGCGGCACGGGGTATCTTCCGGTATGAAGTCTCCAATTACGCCCGTCCCGGGGGGAAATGCCGCCACAACCGGCGCGTCTGGCAGGGCGGACGCCTGGCGGGCTTCGGGCCCGCCGCCGCCTCCTATGACGGGATTTGTCGTTGTCAGGAACCCGCTTCGCTCGAGCGCTGGCTTGCGGGAGAACCGCCGGCCGTCGACCATCTGCCTCCGGACCGGCGGCGCCGGGAAATTCTGGTGATGAATCTG
>CASFXO010000393.1 GCA_949298665.1 uncultured Lentisphaeria bacterium | reverse complement strand
CGCGGTCAGACTTCAGCCGCGCCGCCATCAGCGGCGCGCCGGCCGCCGCCGTTCCGCCCGGCGGCGGCGCCGCCACCGCCGCAATACTCCACAGCAAAATCGCGCCCAGCAGGACGCCGACACTCCGAATCATGGTTCCGGTACCCAATCCATCCTCAATCCGCACATGCCGCGCGGTTCACAATTCCATAAAGTAGGTAACGTGTGTCAAGGTCCGGTCGAAGCCGGCCCGTTCATAAGCCCGCCGCGCCGGAATATACTCATCCTCCAGCCCGGTAAATACCCGCGCCGCCACCATCCCCTCCCGGCGGAAATGCTCCAGCACCGCCCGGTACATCTGCTGCCCGATTCCCTTCAGGCCGCATTCCGGATCCACGCCGTTGTTGCCGATCGTGCCGATCCGGCGTGCCCGGTCGCAGTCAAACGTGATGAATCCAACCACCTGACCACCTTCTTCACAAACCCAGACGGTTTCCGGATGCTCGGCAAACCGGCGCCGCACCTCCATGCCCTTGCTGCGCGCATCCCCGTCCGGCCGCAGCAGCGATTGAATGCGGTCCCCCAACTTCCGCCGGGTCAACGCCACAATCCGGCGGAACGCCCGGTCCGCCACTTCGGCGACCCGATCCAACTCGTCTTCACGACACTGCCGTATCATCGCAACCTCTCTCCTCTTTTTCATCGCGCAACCGGCGATCATTTCCGGCGCCGGTATTCCCACGGCGGCTCCGGCGAAGGCCGGCTCCACAGGCCGATCCCTTCTCTCCGGGCGCTCTCCTCCGCCCCGGCCAGTTCGGCGTCATTTTTCGCATATGCCTCGTAATACCAGGCCCATCCGGCGCGGACCATCGCCAGGTTCACATACCGGTCCCCCAGAAACACCTTCGCCACATGCCGCCCGTAACGATCGACGTCCATGACCTCCAGCTTCACCTCCTTGCCTTCGATCAGGTTGCGCAGATAGTCCCCGCTCTCCGAACCGGACGTCTGCGCCGCCTCCGGCGCGTCGATGCCGTAAAAACGAACCCGGTAACGCCGTTCCCCCGCCTCATCCAGCAGAATCGCCGTGTCGCCGTCGTACACCCGGATGATCCTGCCCGCCAAAGCCGTGCCTTTTTCCGAAGTTCCATACGGCACCTTCGGCATCGGCAGCAGCCGGCGGATGCTCCAGGGAACTTGCCGCTCCATTTCCGCCAGACGCGCCGGCAGACTCCCGAGCCGGTCGAGATTCGTGCAGAACGCGCCCAGCAGAAAGAAAAATGCGAACAGCACTTTCGTCAGGCAGCCGAACTCCCGCCGAACCGAATTCTCCTTTCCGGCCATTTCTCCTCCGTTTTCCGGTAACATATCCCCGGGATGCGGATTTATCAAGCGCCCCATCTCGGCATTCTTTCCGGAAACAGGGAAACTCATCCTTTCCGGAGAATCAATTCAATCAGTTTGAATACGGCATTTTCCTTCAACATCATTGACAGAAAGATTTTTCCTTGCTACAATATATTGAAAAACATCTATCAGACAGATCAATTCACTTTCGATTTCATGAAAAAATCCGAAGCCGCCACCAACCTGATCGACTACATCGATGCCCAGATCATGGCGGGGATCTACCCACCGGGAACCAAATTGCCGTCGCTGCGCAGTCTTGCACGAAAATTCCGGATCAGCTACAGCACCGCGCTGCGCGGAATCAATTATCTCGAAGAACAGGGAAAACTGCGGAAATCCCCCCAGAGCGGCGTCTATGTCCTGTCGCCGGTCGGCCAGGAGGCACACCATCCGGAGGGCGACCGCTGCATCGCCGTCATAACGCCCCGGGGAGACTGGTTCGATGAGAATATGCCCGGTATTTTCCATTCGGCGCTGACCACCATCAAAAGTCTGATACTGTCCTACAACTACTCCCTTCTGATCATGCCGCAGCCGCTGCGGGGCATTCCGCCGGAAATGCTGGAGCGAATCAACCGCCTGTGCAGCGGCGTCATTCTGATGAAGGAAATTGATGAAGAAATGACGGAAATGCCGCTCACGGTTCCGGCTGTCGCCATCCTGACTGAAAACGATTACAACGGCAAGCTGTCCATCGTCGGCCTCGATCCGTTCAATGCCGCCTATCAGGCGCTCGGCTATTTCCGCGAACGCGGAGTTTCCCGGCTGCATCTGGTCGTCTTCGACGCACCGGTGTATCGCACCCGGGCCCTGCTTCTGGAAAATCTGTGGCGCGAAAACGGCGGGGAAATCGTCGCACGCAGCATCTTCCGGAGGGGCGAAATCCCCCGGCTGCGACCTGTAGTGAAAAATTGCGGTTATTTCTTCACCTCGGACAACCTGCTCTACAGCTGTGTGGAACACTTCCGGCAGCACACCGGCACAAACCTGCCGGACACCTGTCCGGTCCTCGCCGTCGACGGCAAAAGTCTGGTCATGCCATGGAACATGCGCATGCCGACCATCGCGGTGGACTGGAAACAGATCGGCCGCCTGGCTTTTGCCGAATGCCTGGCACGGATTGAAAATCCGCTGCATACTCCGCGCCGCATCTATCTGCCCGGTACTCTGGTCAACCGGCAGGAACTGACCTGCGGGGGCGGGAAGGAAAGCTTCGCAACGCCTGAGTCCGCCATACCGTTTCCCACAGAAACGCCATCATGAAAACCGCCTCCTGCTCCGCGCATGATCGCCACCCGGCAAAAAGCGGATCGCCGCCCCCCCGGCTCCCTTTCCTCAAAAACGGTTTCATGACAATCAATGTCCCTCCCCGGTTTCCGTTCCCCAAGTCATCGGCATCCCGTCCTTCGTCAACAGACCTTCCGCCGATTTCGAACGGAATCCCATCCATGTGAACGGCTTCTCCGTCCCGCCGCAACCGGTCAGCGGCCTCCGCGTTCCGGCCTGCCGATCATCGCGAAGGTATCCGTCCCGGCTCGTGGTTCAGCGGGAAATATTTCCTGAAAAGTCTCCTTCTCTCCGGAGATTTCCGCCTTTGCGGCTTGTAAACCCCGGAATGTTGCGGTATAATACGGGAATCCGAAAGAACCGGGAACGCCCCGGCTCGGGATCACGGAACATTCTTTTTCTCACTCATTTCACAGGATAAGATATTATGGATCAAATGCAGGAAAACGTTCCGGGGGCTCCCCCGCAAAAGAAACTCTGGCATGCCGGCACCCTGACTTACACCACCGCCGGCGTGGTCTTGTTGTTCTTCTGGTTGTTATGGGGCGATTTCGCCTGGTCCATGAAGGAGAGAACCGTCGGACAGGTGGCGACGCTGCTGGTGAAGTCCTTTCAGATTCCGGACCTGTGGGTCAGCATTCTGATCGTTTCGATTCCGAACTTCACGAACATTTTCCTGATGCCGATCGTCAGTTTCCGTTCCGACCGGCACCGCGGCAAATACGGACGCCGCATCCCCTATCTGCTGCTGTACACGCCGCTGGTGGTCGGCGGTCTGCTCGGGCTGTCGGTGACCCGCCAGCTCGGGGACTGGGTTCAGAACACGCTGGGGCCGGAAGTGATTTCCGCCCGCATGGCCGACCTGATCGCCTTCACCGTCTTCTGGCTGCTGCTCGACCTCGGGACCACCATGACCAACGCCCTGTTCATGGCGCTTTCCAACGACGTGGTGCCGCCGAAACTGATCGGCCGTTTCGTCGCCATGTTCCGGGCGGTCAGCCTCGGCTGCGCGGTGCTCTTCAACTTCTTCCTCATGGAGCATGCCGAAACGCACGTTACCGCGATCTTCGCCTCGCTGGCGGTGCTCTACGGCTTCGGCCTCGTTTTGATGTGCACCATGGTCAAGGAAGGCGAATATCCCCCGGTGGACGAGAGCGAAAAGCGCAAGGGCACCCTTGAAAACATGCGCACTTATTTCCGGGAATGTTTCGCGCTGCCTTATTACCGCTGGGTCATCGGTGCTTACGTCGTCTGCGTGCTGTCGGTACTGCCGATCAACACCTTCGGACTGTTCTACGTCAAGGCCCTCAACATCAGTCTGGAAACCTACGGCTACATGCAGACCGCCGGATTTCTTTTCGCCATGATCACCAGCTACTGGCTCGGCGCGCTGGCGGACCGGTTTCATCCCATCCGGGTCGGAATGGTGACCATCGGCGGGCTGGGGCTGGTGCTGTTCATCGGCGGTCTTCTGGTGGACGGACCGACGAGTTTCTGCATCGTCTTCGTCACGCACAACCTGTTTATCATGAGCTTCAATTCGCTGATGGCATCCTATGGGCAGCG
>CASFXO010000392.1 GCA_949298665.1 uncultured Lentisphaeria bacterium | reverse complement strand
GGGCAACGTGCTGTTTGCGGACGGGCACGTCGGGGATACCGCCAAAGACACGCGGATTCTGGCGGACAAGGCGTTCGAAAACATCGACTACCTCGTGACCGCGGACGGCATCAAGAAAACCATCCGCTGACCCCGCGCGGGGAAGCCGGGATCGGGTATTTCAGGAAACGGACACGCATTCGGGCGGAGGTGCTGAGCCCTCCTTCGAAGGCATGTCGTCAGGAGCGGAGATCCTGCGGCGAAAGGCTGCGCTCCGCTCTTTTTTTCGTATTTTTTCAAAGAGCAGGCAGAGCGCCGCCCCCGCCAGCACCGTCAGCACCGGCAGTGCCGGCAGCTGATAGCGCGGCACCGTAATCGGTCCCGGCAGGAAAAAATAGTATTCGGCGAACGCCAGAAAGATCAGCAGCGCGACGTATTCCCGGCGCCAGTCCCGCAGCTGCCGGATCAGCATCCACAGCGCCCCCGCGTAGGTGATCAGCACCGGGATCAGCAGCGGCGCCAGCACGAACGGCAGCCAGAGCTGTCCGTCGAAATAATGCCGGACCGCGGCCCACAGACCGTCCCGCTGCAGGACACCGAGCGTACCGCGGTCGGAACGGGTCAGACCCCAGTTCTCGCACAGGGTCGGGAAGTCCGGCAGCAGCACCTGCGGCCGGAAGTGCTGACTCAACCAGAGAAAGGGATGAGCCAGAATCAGTTCCCGGAATTTCCGGAGGCGATAATCGACTTTGCTTTTGGCATCGGGGTAGCGGGCGGTATCGGCGAATTCCGTTTCCAGTTCCGCCAGAATTTTCCGCTTTTCCTCTTCAAAACCGGTGCCGTTGACCCGGGCGCGGAGCATGGCCCCGTTCTGGTGGTACATGGACCCGGTGTTGATGTCGAGCACCCAGCCGGCGCCCAGCCGGGCATTGCGGTACATCCACGGCGCGGGAATGGCGAAAAACAGCGCCAGCGCCACCCCTCCCAGCATCAGTTTGCGCCGCCACTGCAGTTCCGGCATGACCGCCAGAATGAAGAGCGCCGGGAAGATCCACGCCAGATTGATCGGACGTACCAGCATGCCCACCGCCGCCACCGCGCAGGACAGGAGAAAATCCCTCCCGTTTCGATCCTTCCGGAAACGGATGAAGAAATACAGCTGCCACGCCACCAGAAACGTGAACAGCGTATCCGTCAGAAACAGCGGCCGGTTGGCGATTCCCGTCGGATTGAAGAGAAACAGCGCCGCCGCCGCCAGTCCGCAGCGTTCCCCGAACCATTCTCTGCCGGTAAGATAAACCGGCACGGCCGTCAGCACGCCGACCACCCCGAGAAACAGCGCCGCCACCGGCAGCGCGCCGCTTTCCCCGAAGCACAGGAAAAACGGCGCCAGTACCACGCTCAACCCCGGCGACCGGTAGAGATACGGTTCCCCGCCGGGCCCGTCCAGATAGCGCCCTTCCACGGCCAGAGACAACGCCGGCCCCAGATACCCCGGTGAATCCGGCCGGGAAAAACGCGCGGCGGCTTCCCCCGCCGTCAGCGCCGGCAGCGCGACCGCCAGGTGCAGCAGCACCCCCAGCCCGATCAGCATCAGCAGCAGCCATCGAACGTTCCGGGGGGACGTTTCCGGCACGGCGGTCGCGGGGGATGGCGCGGGGCGGTTCATGCCTGAAGACCGGCCCGGATCAGTTCGGAAAAATCGTTCCGATCAATCCCGACGATGGCGGATTCCCGAACGACGCTTTCGGGGGCGTCGGACGCATGGGCCGCGTTGACCAT
>CASFXO010000391.1 GCA_949298665.1 uncultured Lentisphaeria bacterium | reverse complement strand
GGACGAAATCTCCCGTGTCGAGTACGAGAGCAACCATATTGCCGTGATCATGAAGCGTCCGAGCAATTACAGTGCGGACCGGACGCTGGAATTCCGGGTGTCGTCCACCGGCGCCTTTCTCTTCAAGGACCGGATCATCATCGTTCAGGCGGAGCAGACGCCGCTGTTCGAGCACGGGCGGGCGCCGATCCGGGGTAAGTCGATCCAGGGGATTCTGCTGCGGCTGCTGCATCACTCCACCCACCATTTTCTGGAACATCTGCGGATCATCCGGACGATTTCGGACGAGATCGAGCACCAGATCGAGTTCTCCGTGACGAACAAGGCGCTGGTGAACATGTTCACGCTGCTCAAGAGCCTGACCTATTATGAAAGCGCGACAAGCGCCAATCAGCTGCTGCTGCTGAAATTGAAGAACGACGCCCGCAAAATCGGCTTCAACGAGGAGGAGATCGACTTTCTCGAAGACATCACGGTGGAGAACAAGCAGTGCGACAATCTGGCCGGCATTTATACCGGCATTCTGACCGGCATGTCGGACGCCCGGGTTTCGGTGGTCAGCAACAACCTGGCGATCATCATGAAGTATCTGGCGATCATCAACATCGTCTTCATGCCCATCAACGTGATCGTCGGCATGGGCGGCATGTCGGAATATTCGGCCATGACGGACAGTCTGTGGTGGCCGCACGCCTACAGTTTTCTGCTCATGGTGATTGTGGTGGTGGGGTATATTACCTATCTGGCGATGAAAGGGGTCGGACAGTCACGCTGACCCCGCACGGAAAGGAGCAAAGGGGATGGCTTCGGCATTGAGAGCGGCTTCGGAACAGGCAATCGAACAGACACTGTCGGAACTGGCGGGGCGCATCGGTGTCCGGCTGGCCGGGTCCGACGGGGAACGGCGGGCGGCGGAATGGATTGCGGATCGTTTCGCATTGCTGCAGCTGGATACGCGGGTGGAGGATTTTCCTGTTTACGAGCGGGCGGTGTCCGCGGAGACGCTGGCGTTGAAAATCGGCGGGGCATGGCGGGATTTTCCCTGTTCTCTTTTCGGCGCGGCGCCCGGTACCCGGGGGAAAACGCTGGAAGGAAAAGTGGAATTTCTGGCGACGGCCACGGATTTTCAGGCGGAGGACCTTTCCCGCCTCAAGGGGAAGGCGGTGGTGTGCCTCGGTTGCCATATCGAATCTCCGGAAGCGTACCGGCGGCTGATGGCGGCGGAACCGTTGTTTCTGTTGATGGGGGATGTTCGTTATCCGGGAGATCTGCCGCTGGCGGACGGGCTGTTTCCGCATTACGTGCGGCGTTACGGGGCGGTGCCGACGGTCAATGTGGCCTATCGGCATCTGTGGGAGTGGACGCTCGGCAAAGCCTCGCGGGCCAGGCTCAGAGTAACGGGGGGAATGCGCCCCTCCCGTTCGGAGAACGTGATCGGCATTCTGCCCGGGCGGGATCCTGGCGCCGGAACACTGTATGTCGGGGCGCATCACGATACGCAGGCGGGCTGTCCCGGGGCCGACGACAACGCTTCCGGCGTG
>CASFXO010000390.1 GCA_949298665.1 uncultured Lentisphaeria bacterium | reverse complement strand
TTCATCAGGATTTTCCCTTGACTCGAGACTTTTGCAATGATATTGTATCACCATAATAAATAGCATGTAAAGAGAAAATTTCAAGTACAAATGGTTAAATCAAAGTAGCCGGATTCATACTGGATCGAGGTTGTTCCGGAAAAACGGTGATGGGGCTTCCGTCTGCGCGTTATGCCGCCCTGCAACCTGAGCGAAGGAGCCCACAAAAAAAAGCCCCCGCATGAAGCGGGGGCCCGGGTGACATGGTTCAGCGATCGAAGGCCGCGTCGAACTGGATGGTCGACGGTTTGAAGTCGATCTGCCGGACGAAGGAACAGGCGTCCGCGGCGCCGTATTCCCGGTCCATGCCGACATCCTCCCATTCCACCGAAAGGGGACCTTCATATCCGATTCGGTTAAGAGCACGGATTACCGCTTCGAAGTCTACGTCGCCATGACCCGGACTGCGGAAATTCCAGCCGCGGCCGGGTTCGTCGAAGTCCAGGTGCGAGGCGAGAATGCCGCTGGTTCCGTCCAGTTCCAATGCGGCATCCTTGATGTGAACATGATAAATCCGGTCCGGAAACGCTTCGATGAATTTGACCGGATCCACCTGCTGCCAGTACAGGTGGCTGGGGCCGAAATTGAAACCGAATTCCGGACGGCGATTCAGCGCTTCCAGCGCCCGCCGGGCGGTGACGAGGTCGAAGGCGATTTCCGTCGGGTGGACTTCCAGGGCGAACTTCACGCCGCATTCCGCGAAGACATCGAGAATCGGGTTGAACATGTCGGCAAAGTAACGGTAGCCGTCCCGGATCATCTCCTTGGAGACCGGCGGAAAGCTGTACAACATGTGCCAGATCGGGGAACCGGTGAAGCCGTTGACCACCGGCACGCCGAGGTTGCGTGCGGCGCGTGCGGCGAATTTCATCTGTTCAACCGCCCAGCGGCGCTTGCCTTCGGCGTCTCCGGCGAGTTCCGCCGGTGCGAAGGTGTCGGAACGGGCATCGAAGTTCGGGTCGCAGATCAGCTGACCGGCCAGATGGTTGCTGATGGCCCAGACGTCGAGTCCGGCGGCGGCGAGTTTGCCGCGCTGTTCGTCGCAATAGGTTTTGGATTCCGCGCCGAGGCGGACGTCGAAATGGTCGCCCCAGCAGGCGAGTTCCAGACCGTCGTATCCCCAGTCCGCGGCTTTGGCGGCCAGTTCCGTCAGCGGCAGGTCGGCCCACTGACCGGTAAACATGGTGACTTTTCGGCTCATGATTGCTGCTCCATCGTAAGGTTGGGTGAAAAAAGATCCGATTCCTGCAGCACCCGGCGCAGGAAACGATAAAAACGTTCCACGGAGGCGATATTGACACGTTCCGAAGGCGAATGCGGATTCCTGATATCGGGTCCGATCGACAACATGTTCAACCCGGGACGGTGCGCGGCGAAGATGCCGCATTCGAGTCCGGCATGGACCGCCATGCGGTGCGGTTCGACGCCGAAGAGGTTCCGGTACAGGGCGGTTATCCGGGTCAGCCAGAGGGCCTCCGGTTGCGGCAGCCAGCCGGGGTAGGGGTCGGAAGACCGGACCGATGCTCCGTTGCGGACACAGCATAACGCAATCTCCCGGGCGGCGGCGTTGCGCTTCGCATCGTCGAAGCTGCGGGTCAGGCATCGGGCGCATACTTCGTCCGGAAAGGTCTGCACCACCGCAAGATTGCTGCTGGTTACGGTGGATTGCAAAGATTCGCTGTATTCCAGTACGCCGTTGGGAATGTGGCGCAGG
>CASFXO010000389.1 GCA_949298665.1 uncultured Lentisphaeria bacterium | reverse complement strand
ATGCTGGGAACGATCGAAAGGAACGTTTCCCGGCGCAATTTGAATCTGCAGCTGTTTGAGCTGGGGCGGGTCTTCTGCGCCAATCCGGAGCTCTATCCCGAGGAACGGCATGAGTGCTGCATCGTGCTGACCGGTCAGAAGCAGCCGGAACGGTATTCGGCGGAATTGGAGCTGAAATACGATTTCTACGATCTCAAGGGGCTGCTGGAAAGCTGGCTGGAGCGGCGCGGCATTGTCCATTACGGTTTCACTCCGGTGGAGGACGCTCGTTTCGAACCGGGAACGGCCGCCGCGGTGCTGGTCAACAACCGGCCGATCGGGCATCTCGGTCAATTGCCGACGGCGTTGACCCGTTCGTGGCGCACCCAGAACGCGGTTTTCGCGGCGCTGCTGGACGTGGACCAGCTGCTCGCGGTCAAGCCGCGCTCCATCTATTACCGCGCTCTGTCGCAGTTCCCGGCGGTCAGCCGCGACGTTGCGTTTGTCGCCGACGCCGGACTGGAACATGCGACGGTTACGGAATTCATCCGCCGCGCCGGGCTGAAGCACCTGGAGTCGATCGAGCTCTTCGATATCTTCACCGACGACAAGGTGCTGGGCGCGGGCCGCAAGAGCATGGCGTACAAACTGACGTTCCGTCATGCCGAACGCACGCTGACCGACGCGGAAGTCAACGCCGCGTTCGACAAGCTCCGGGCGCGCCTGGAACGGGAACTGAAAGTGGAACTGCGCTGATTTTGCGGGAGAAGTCAAAATGACCGATGCACAGATCAGAGACCGGATCGACCGTCTCCGCCGGGAGCGCAATGCGGTGATTCTGGCTCACAATTATGAACTGGGTGAAATCCAGGACATGGCCGATTTCTGCGGGGATTCGCTGGAGCTTTCCATCCGCGCCGCGGAAACCGATGCCGCAGTGATTGTCTTCTGCGGCGTTCGCTTCATGGCCGAGACCGCCAAGATCCTTTCCCCGGCGAAAACCGTATTGCTCCCGGTGGAGTCCGCCGGATGCGACATGGCCGACATGATCGACGCCGAAGGGGTACGGCGGATCAAGGCCGAGCATCCCGGCGCGCTGGTGGTTTGCTACGTCAACAGCACGGCCGCGGTCAAGGCGGAGTGCGATCTCTGCGTGACCAGCGCCAACGCGCCGGACATGATCCGGCTGCTGCCGCCGGATCGGGAAGTCATTTTCGTGCCGGACCGGAATCTCGGGGCGCACTGCGCCGGCATCACCGGCCGTTCGATGATTTACTGGGACGGCTGCTGCCCGGTGCATCAGCGGATGACCGCCGCCATGGTGGCGCGTCGCCGCCGGGAATATCCGGAGGCGGAACTTCTGATTCACCCCGAGGCGCCGCCGGAAGTGGCGGCGCTGGCGGATCATGCGCTCAGCACCGGCGGCATGCTCCGGCATGTGCGGGAATCGGCGAAGCGGGAGTTCATCATCGCCACCGAGATCGGCATGCTGCACCGGCTGGAGGCGGAACACCCCGACAAAAGGTTCATCCCCTTGACGGAACAGGCGGTCTGCCCGCATATGAAGCTGATCCGCCTGCCGGATTTGCTGCGTTCGCTGGAGGAAAACCGGACCGTCATCGAGGTACCCGAGCCGCTGCGCGCCCGGGCGGAACTGCCGATCCGGCGAATGTTGAACCGGAAGTTCTGACATCGCGCCGGAAACGGCGCAGACGGAGCCCCTTCCAAGGCTTCTTCAGGGAAAAGAGTTCCCTGGGGAAGCCTTTTTTCTTT
>CASFXO010000388.1 GCA_949298665.1 uncultured Lentisphaeria bacterium | reverse complement strand
CAGCGGCCGCTCCCGGAGACATTGTTCCGGTACTGCTGGAAAATCTCGCCCCGGTCGGACGGGTTCTGCATGACGCCTTGAATAAACAGGTCTATCTGGAAACCATTCTGCTCAAAGCCATGCGCGAAGCCCACGCCGTGCGGATCAACGACATTCTGGCTCGACTGAACCAGTTGCGGAAAGCCGGAGAACTGCAATTCCTCGACCGTCTCCCGGCGGAAAAACCGGCGGCGGCACCGATCCCGCTGTCTTCGGCGGAAAAAAAAACGACTGACTCCGGCCCCTCCCATGCAATAACGACGGCCTCCATTCCCCCGTCTCCCCTTCCCGACAATCAGGAAAAAACGGAAGAACACATTCTGACGGCGGAACCCGCGGCACCGGAAACGCCGGATGCCCCCCGGGAATGGTTTGACCGGCTGGCGGCGGCCGCCGCCGGACTCTCAAGCGTGGGATATTTCCGCATGGGGACGCCGGAAAGCATGCGGGAATCGGTCCTGTACGTGGGGTTCGGCCTCAACGTAGCCGCGGAAAATTATGAGCAGCTTCATGCGGAGCTGCCGTCTTATCAGAAACTTTTTCAGGAACTGACCGGGGACTGGGCAAGCAACGTGGTCTTCCGGCGATTCACCGAACCGGAACCGGTGCCGACCGACGCGCCGCCGGACCTCGAGCCCCTGATCCCGGATGCCGCGCCCCAACCGCCCGCTGACGAATCAGTCTACGCCCCGGAGCCGATTGATCCGGTGGAAGCGCTTGCCCGGGAAACGACCACGTCGGAAGCGGAGCCGGAAACGGAAACGGCCATCACCTCCGTTGCCGGAGAGACGGCCGTCATTCCGGAGCCGGTCGCAGTTGTGCCCCCCGAACCTGGCGGGCGGCGCCACAGCATCATCAATGACGATCCCCGGGCCATCGAACGGGCCGGGAAGCGGCCGGTCATCCGCGATATTCTCGATCTCTTCGGCGGAGAAGTGGTGGATATTCATGCGAAAAGCTGATTTTTTCTGAAATGCAATACGATACGAAGGAGCCCCCAATGTTCAGTAATCTCGGAGAAATGGCCAAACTCATGCAGAAGGCCAGGGAAATGAAAAACAACGTCGCCCGGTTGAAAGAAGAACTGGCCAATTCCGAATACTCCGCCGCCGCCCCCGGCGGCCAGGTCGTCGCCGTCGCCACCGGTGATTTCCGGCTGAAACGCATCACCGTACTGCCGGCGGCGGCGGTGGATCAGGAACTCCTTGAAGAACAGATTCTCGCCGCGGTCAACAGCGCCATGGACGCCGCTAAAAAAGCAGCCCAGAGCAAGATGTCCGAACTGACCGGCGGCTTGAACCTGCCCGGATTGTTCTGAACGGCGCCCGGAGCGGAACGATGACTACGCCCCGGGACGGCGACGCGGTGATCCGTCCGGCAGAAGAACGGGATCTGCCGGCGATGAGCCGGCTGTTGACCCTGCTTTTCGAGCTGGAGCAGGATTTCCGACCGGATCCGGAGCGCCAGCTTGCCGGGCTCCGGCTGATGCTGGATTCGCCCCGGGCGGTGGTGCTGGTGGCGGAACTCGACGGACAGGTTGCCGGACTGTGCGGGGTGCAGTGCATCATCTCCACCGCGCTGGGCGCCGAAGCGGCCGTCATTGAAGATCTGGTGTTGTTTCCGGAATTCCGCGGCAGGGGACTGGGTACGCTTCTGCTGGATGCGGCGGAGCGCTGGGCCGGAGCGCGCGGCATCCGCCGTCTGCAACTTCATTGCGATGACCTCAATCAGGCCGCACTGGCCTTTTATCGGAAGAATCACTGGCGGAAAACCCACCTGATTTTCTTCTTCAAATTTCTGTAGCGGATTCCGGCACTTGCATCTTTTTCGCTTTCGGAGTATATTCCATCGGGTTTTCATAAGAAAAGAGGAGTTCTTCAACATGAAAAGCAACAGTCGCATTCTCGCCGTCCTGTTATCCGGGATCGCCGTCTTCGCGGTCCTGAGCGGCTGCAATGGAAAAAACGTCGCCGATTCCGCGTCGTCAACGCACCCGGCGGACCTTCCCGGCAAGCCCTCTCCGATCGGTATCAAATGGCATCCGGTCCGCGTCGCCGGGACTTCGGAAAAAACCCCGGACCAGGTTCTGCTGCTGCTATCCACGGACGGCAGAGCGACCGGCTTTGCCGGGGTCAACTGTTTCTTCGGCGTCTTCGAGCGTTCCGGCGAAAACGGTCTGAAACTCAGTGAACTGTCCACCACCAGAATGACCGGTCCGGACCTGCCCTATGAGCAGAATCTGCTCAAACAGCTGGAACGGGTTGATCGTTTTGAGCTGGCCGATGGGGAATTGCACCTCTTTTCCGGTGCCGAGGAAGTGGCTGTATTCACCGCCGCCCGGGAGGAAAAATAATCATGAGACACGATCCCTGGTTTGTCGCATTGTTGACCGGATGCCTGTTTGCCGCCACCGGGTGCGCCTGGCTGGATCCGGCGGAAAACGCGGACAAAACGGACGACCCGCATCTGGAAGCCGCCTTCAAGGAATCGGCGCAGGCGCTTCCCGGCGCGTGGCGGCTGCGCCTTCTCGGCGAACGCTCCAGCGCGCAGGAGCCGGAGCTGGCGAAATTAACGCTGCATTTCACCGGCGACCGGGTGAGCGGGTTCGCCGGCGTCAATCGCTTTTTCGGGGCCTACCGGATCAGCGGCGACGACATCAAACTCGGACCGCTGGGCATGACCATGATGGCCGGACCGGAGAGCGCCATGCAGCTCGAACAGGACTTCACCGCAGTCCTGAACACCGCCGACCGCTGGGAAATCGAAGCGGGGAAATTGACCCTTTTTCAGGGGCAGCGTGAACTGGCGGTTTTTGACCGGGTGCAGTAACGGGCGCATTGTCTGCGGGGCGGCGGCCGCGCCTCAAAGTCCCCGCCACGCACGGAAGCGCCGCGCCTCAAGTCGGATAAGTCTGCGCCGAACCTGATAGTCGGGACAGAGCCGCTCCACCTCGCGCCAGAATAAGGCGGAGTGGTTCATCTGCCGCCGATGGGCGAGTTCATGCGCCACGACATACTCCAGCAGCGGGTCCGGACACATGACCAGTTTCCAGGAAAAATTCAAATTCCCCGAAGCCGAACACGAGCCCCAGCGACTGGAGGCGGAGTTGATTTTCACCGCCCTGTAAGCGATCCCATGCCGGGCGGCCAGCTCCTCCACCCGGTCGCCGATCACTTCCGCGGCCAGTTGCCGGTAAATCAGCAGTACCTGCCGCCTGACGCCTTCCGGGTCCGCGGCGGTTACCCGGAAGCCGGTACCGTCAAACCGGGGCCGCCTTCCGGGCGTCGTTTCCAGCCGGATTTCATATTCCTCCCCCAGCAGACGCAGACGACCGCCGAGGTGAAAATCCGGTGGACATTCCACGTCCCGGAACTGCCGGTCCCGCCGCAGCAATCGCCGAATCACGTCCCGATGCTCTTCCAGCAGAGTCTTCGCCTCCCGCGCGGGAAATCCCCGCGGCAACAGCAACAGCAAGACCTGATGCTCCACCGCCAGGCCGACCCGGCGGCGGCGCGCCGAAAAACGCACCTCCACCGGTACCCCTTCAAAGCAGAATTGACGTTCTGAATCATCCATGCCGGATATGATATCCCTGTTTCGCCGGAAGTCAACCATTTCCCCGCACATTTGCACGGCAAAACACTTGAAAATCACGCGGAAGTGCGTTACATTGAAAACGAAAAGCCGAATCCAGGCACGGAACCAAGCAAACGGATTTCCCGGAAAACCCGGGGAGAAGGAGAACCCCATGAGCAATATCGCCGATCTGTTGGACAATCTGGAAGAGCATATGATGAAAACCGAAGAGGCCCTGCAACACCAGTTCGCCGCCATCCGGACCGGCAAAGCCTCTCCGGCACTGGTGGAAAACGTCATGGTGGAATATTACGGCACCCCCACCCGCCTCAAGGAACTGGCCGGAATCACCGCTCCGGAACCGCGTCTTCTGGTGATTCAGCCCTGGGACACCAGCGCGGTCTCCGCGGTGGAAAAGGCCCTGCTGGCATCCAACATCGGCATTACTCCGATGAGTGATGGACGCACGCTCAAACTGCCGATTCCGGAACTCAGCACCGAACGTCGCGCCACTCTGAGCAAACAGGCGAAATCCCTGACCGAAGAAGCCAAAGTCGCCCTCCGCAACATCCGGCGCGACGGCAACGACACGGTCAAGAAGGCCCAGAAGGACGGCGATCTGACCGAAGACGAACAGAAGAAAATGCTGGACGACATCCAGAAGCTGACCGACCGTTATATTGCGGAACTGGAAAAGAAACTCGCGGCCAAGGAAAAGGAATTGATGACCGTCTGAACGCAGCGAAAGCCACGGAGCGCATGCGTCCCGGAAAAAAGCAATCACGCACCGTCCCGTCCTCACGGTCGGGACGGTCGCATTTTCTATGGAACCTCGGCTGGATTACGCTGGGAGCACTGGTGCTGCGCCTGGTGGTCTCCTTCGAACTGGCCGCGGCCGACAACGGCGTCAACAGCGTGCTGCGGCCTTCACGGCTGACCGATCTTGCCACCTACCTGCGTCTTTCCGAAGAAATTTCGCACGGCGTTTTTCCCGAAGAATTCTACTATCAGCCGTTTTACTACGCGGTTTTCCTGCCGCTTGTCCGCCTGTTTTCCAGCGGCAATCCCGCCTGGGTCATTCTGCTCGCCCAGTCGCTGCTCGGTGCCGCTACCGTCTGGCTCTGCGGCCTGATCGGCGCCCGGCTGTGGAGCCGCCGGGCGGGATTGCTGGCCGCGGGAATGACGGCAATCTCCACGCCGCTGCTGCTTTACACGCCGTTCGCCCAGAATGAAACGCTGCAGGCGTTTCTGCTGACCCTGCTGTTTTACCTCTGCATCCGGGCCATGCGGACCGGAAAACTGCGCGACTGGGGCGGCGTCGGCGTGACGGCGGGAGCCGCCATCCTGACCCGGGGCAACGCCCTGCTGTTTCTGCCGGTGATCGTCGCCGCACAGCTCTGGAACTGCCGCCGCCATGCCGGAAGTTTCCGCGCCGCCGGGAAAACCATGGTGCTTTCGCTGACGGTGCTGCTGCTCGGCTGCTGGGCGGTGCAACTGCCCTTCATCGTGTACAACAGCCGCGCACGGGGAACATTGACCGGTCCCTCCACCGCCGCCGACGCGGTCCTCGCGCTGGGCAATACCCCGGAAGCGCCGCCGGGTGGCCGCAATCCCGGACTGCCGGCGGGGCCGATGGAATATCCGGAAACCTATACGGACTTCATGGCCCGTGCCGCCGACCGTTCCGTGGCGTTGCAGATGTGGGATTTTCTGTGCCGGGAACCGGGCGCCTTTCTGGAATTGCAGGGCCGCAAGCTGCTGCTCTTCTGGGACTCCCGGGAAATCCCCAACAATGTCTCCCTGTACGGAGAAGGAACCCGGAGCGTGATATTGCGTCTGCTGCTGCCGGGACGCAGCGGTGTGCTGCTGCCGCTGATCCTGGCCGGGATGTTCTGGCTGTCCGCCGCCGCCGTGCGCAGACGCCGGATCGCGTGGTGGCTGCTTTACGGGTTTGTTCTCGTTTACTGGGGGGCGACGGCCCTGTTCTACATCCTGTCGCGCTTCCGGGCGCCGATTCTGCCGCTGGGACTGATCTTCGCCGGAATTTTTCTGGACCGCGCGCTGCGCCGGTACCGCGCGGGGGGCAGGCAGGCGCTCTACCGGGGAGCGGTCCCGGCGCTGCTGGGAGGAGTTTTCATCGCCGTACCCGCCTATGATCTGTATCGCACTGCCGCCGAAAGCGCGGTTCACCGCCGGATCCGGCCGGACGGCATTGCCGTAACGCTGCTCTCCGGCAAAACGCTCCGCCTGGACCACGGGCCCTTCACCTTCGGCGACTGGAACACGTATGCATTACACCCCGGAGCACTGCTGAGCAAAAAATTCTCCGCCATGCCGACCCAGTGCGAAGCGGAGCTGGAAATCACATTCTTCGTACCGGAAGCGCCCGCCGCCGTCACCGGCCGGATCAACGGTGTCCCGCTGTATCACGTTTTCCGCAATCCGGGCGTCGAAAAAGTCCGGCTTCGCCTGCCGGTCTCTCATG
>CASFXO010000387.1 GCA_949298665.1 uncultured Lentisphaeria bacterium | reverse complement strand
GTCCAGCATCATACGCCCGCCGGTCATCCGCCGCAGTCCGTAAATGGTCTCCGCCAGTTCGCTGCGCCCGCTGCCGCCCAGACCGGCCACACCGAGAATTTCCCCCCGACGCAGTTCAAAGGAAATATCTTCCAGCACGTCGGCCACGGAAACATGTTCCAGCGCCAGCAGGACCGGCGCGTTTTCCGGCGGCGCTTTCCGGGGCGGAAATTTCCGGGAAAGCTCCCGGCCGACCATCATTCGCGCCATCGCGTCCGGTTCCAGCGCCGCGGTGGTGTCCCGGCCGACGATCCGGCCGTCCCGCAACACGGCGACCTCGTCGCAGATGCTTTTTACTTCACGCAGTTTATGAGAAACGAAAAGAATCGACACTCCGGTCGCGCGCAGTTTACGCATAATGCCGAACAGCAATTCCGTTTCCGGATTGTTGAGTACCGTGGTCGGTTCATCCATGATCAGCAGCCGGCACTTCTGGCCGAGTGCCCGGGCGATTTCGACGAACTGTTTCTCGGCCACATTCAGCGTCTCCACCCGACGGTCGGGATCCAGATCCGCATGCAGTTCCGCCAGCAGCTGCCGGGCTTCCGTACGCATCCGGGCGCGGTCCAGCAGCCCGAACCGGGTCCGCGGCTCCCGCCCGAGAAACAGATTCTCGCAGACCGAGAGCTCCCCGATCAGGTTGAATTCCTGCGGCACGGTGGAAATCCCCGCCGCCACCGCCTGAGCCGTATTCCGGAAGGCCACCGGCCGCCCGTCCAGCAGAATCCGCCCGCCGCTGCAACGTTCGAGACCGTTCAGACATTTGATCAGCGTGGATTTGCCCGCGCCGTTCTCGCCGATCAGCCCGAGAATCGTTCCCGGCGCCAGCGTAAGCGACACCCCCTCCAGCACCGGAACGCCGGAGTAATCCTTGTCCAGATTTTCGATTGTCAGCAAATCCGCCATAGCCACCCTGCCTGCGGCCTTCCGCCCTCTGAAAAAACCGGAACCGCTCTCCTGTCGCAACCTTCCCCCGACCATGTCCCGCCGTTCCCGACGACCACTCCGGCACAAAGGAAAACGCTCTTTCCCCGCGACACGGCGAAAGAGCGTCGAAACCATGCGATCGTTCGGCGATCAGAGCTCTTCGCCGACTTCCCAGCGCACGAAGCGTTTCACCCGGGCGTTGGGTTTGAGTTTGGCAAAGGAGGTCTTGTCGTCGCGGATCCAGGGCTGGTTGACCAGGCAGACTTCGCTGTAGAACTTGTTGATTTTTCCGTCCACGATCTTGTCGATGATGTTGGCCGGCTTGCCGGTCAGCTGCGCCCTGGCGATTTCCCGTTCCTTCTCGATCTTGTCCGCAGGGATGCAGTCCTTGCAGATGTAGGTCGGCCGGAACGCGGCAATATGCATGCACAGATCGTTGAGCACTTCCGGATCGCTTTCGCCTTCCACCTCGACCATGACGCCGACGCGGCCGCCCATGTGCAGATAGCTGGCCAGAGCGCCGGTGGCGTTCCACTTGGCGGCGCGGCGGATCTGCATATTTTCCCCGATGGTGGCGATCTTGCCGATCAGGTTTTCCTTGTTCAGCTCGTTGACCTGTTCCGAAACATCGCCTTCGCCGGAAACGGTCAGGGCGCTTTCGGCCACTTCGGTCACGAAATCCCGGAAGCGGTCGGTATTGGCGGCGAAGTCGGTTTCGCAGAGCACTTCGACGATGGCGCCTTTGCCGTCCCTGATCACGGCGACGACCTTGCCCTGATTGGTGGCACGTCCGGTCTTTTTTTCCGCCTTGGCCACGCCGCTCTTGCGGAGCACTTCAATCGCCTTGTCCATATCGCCGCCCGCCTCGGTCAGGGCGCGTTTGCAATCCATCATTCCCGCACCGGTCTTTTCCCGGAGGGCTTTCACAGCATCAGCACTGATCATATTCCATATTCTCCCGCGAATCGTTCGTTATTCAGCTTTGTTTTCTTCGGCGGCGGCTTCCGCAGCAGCCGGTTCGGCAGCGGCGGCTTCCGCAGCAGCCGGTTCAGCAGCGGCTTCGGCTTTTCTGGCCCGCGGCGCACGTTTGGCTTCCCCTTCGGCCTTTCTGGCCCGCGGCGCACGCTTCGGCTTATCCTGCTGGGCTTCCTCTTCCGCGTCCTGAGCAGCCTTCTTCGCGGCACCTTCAGCGGTCTTTTCCTCGATCACGCGCTTCTGGTACACTTCCCTGGCCACCAGGATGGCGTCGGCGAACAGCCCCGTGATGATCTGAAGCGACTTGACCGCGTCGTCGTTGGCCGGCACCGGATAATCGACCATGGTCGGGTCGCCGTTGGTATCGACGATCGCGACGATCGGAATATTGAGCTTGTTGGCTTCCCGGACGGCATTGATTTCATTGCAGACATCGATGACCACGAGTGCGGCGGGCAGTTTCTTCATCGCGGCGATGCCGTCGAGGTCGCGATGCAGTTTTTCCGCATTGCGGGAGAGCATGGAGACTTCCTTCTTCTTCATCCCCTTGACGGCGTCGGACTGCAGCGTCGCGTCGATTTCCGCCATTTTCGCAATGCTCTTGCGGATGGTGACGTTGTTGGTCAGCGTTCCGCCGAGCCACCGTTCGGAAACGTGATACATGCCGGTCTTTTCCGCGATTTCCCGGGTCAGTTCCCGCGCCTGCCGCTTGGTTCCGACGAAAAGAATTTCGCCGCCCTTGACCACGACGTTCTGCAGGAAATTGCAGGCCGCGGCAATCTGATACATGGTTTTCCCGAGGTCGATGATCGAAATGCCGTTCTTGGCCCCGTAGACATATTCCTTCATCTTCGGGTTCCAGCGGCGGGTCTGATGTCCGAAGTGACATCCGGCTTCCAACAGGTCGGTGATCGTGACTTTTGCCATTTTGGCGGCCTCCTTCTGGCGTCGTTGCGGCGGCTTTTTCCCGTTCTCCCTGAACGGATTGCTCAAGTCGCCTTCGCGGTTTGTGTATATCCCGGCATTCCGGGGCCTCCCTCCCATTCGGGAGACGATTGTCTTTTAATATAATGGACCATGGCGTTTTTACAACCGGATTTTCATTTTTTCCCGGAAAATTCCCCTGAAACGTGTTGATTTACGAAAAAAACGACCGTCCCCCCCCCGCGTTTTTCACGGGGCAGGAACGGTCGGCAGCTTTAGGAAAAACGGGAATTTTCCTCCCGGCATCTCCGGGTGCGGAAACTCAGAGCCGTACCTTGCGGCCGGTCCGGGCGGAACGCTCCTCGGCCAGAGCGATCCGGATCGTCTCCCGGGTGCTGAAGGGACTGTCCACCTGCGGCTGACGATCCTGAAGAATGCAGCGGGCAAAATACGCCACCTCATTGGCATAACCGTTGCCGCTGAATTTCACGGTCTCCGGCGCCTGATCCACCCGGTATACGGCAATCTGATCCACATCGCCGTCCAT
>CASFXO010000386.1 GCA_949298665.1 uncultured Lentisphaeria bacterium | reverse complement strand
CATCGAATTCATCAACACCTACGTCTGAAGAGCCGGGTCCCATCCGGCATTCTCCGCCCGGCGGTTCCACCCGAACCGCCTACAGAATCGGCGTCAGCAGCGCGCAGGCATTTTCACAAAGCCGCCGCGGAATGGATTTCGCCTCCACGTCAAACAGCTGCACCTCGTCCGACTCCGCAAGTTCCGCGCGCACCTGGTCCAGCATCGACGTCAGAAAGCGTCCGCGTTCAAAACAGAAGTCCAGCTCGAAATTCAGTCGGAAACTCCGGCTGTCGCAGTTGCTCGACCCCATGAACCCCCATTCGCTGTCCACCATCAGCGCCTTGATGTGCGAAAAACAGCCGCGTTTCTCGAAAATCCTCACACCGTGCCGCAGCAGCCGGTGATACAGGCTGCGCGCGGCAAAATCCACGAAAATATGATTGTTGTGTTTCGGAACGACAATCTTCACCGCCACTCCCCGCGCCGCCGCCATGCAGAGCGCATTGATGTACGCCGGTCCCGGCACCAGATAAGGCGTGACGATCGTCAGCGACCGCCGGGCCAGCGACGCCGCCGCGAAAAAGAGCATTTTCGTCCCCTGGTAATTGTTCCCGGGGCCGCTCTCCAGCACCCGCACCACGGATCTGCCCGTCTTGGCCACCGCCGGAAAATCCTCCGGCAGCGCGCAGTCGTTGAACACTTTCCCCGTCGTGTACATCCAGTCCCGGAAAAACGACAGCGTAAACTGCGACACCGCCGGCCCGGTGATCCGGCAATGCAGATCGTGAATGTACCGCGATGCCGGCACCCGCTGCAAATGTTCGTTTTCACGGGAGATGTTGATGCCGCCGCTGTAGGCGATCCGGCCGTCGATCACCAGCAGTTTCCGGTGGTTGCGCAGCTGAAATTTCCACGGCGTCAGCAGGTTGATCGGCGAAAAGGCGCGGATTTGAAAATGTTCCCGCCGCCCGAAAAGACAGCGTCGGAAAAACGGCGAAAAATATGATTTGCAGCTCCCGAAACTGTCGAACAGAATCTTGACGTCCACCCCTTCCGCCGCCTTGCGTTCCAACGCGTTCAGGATTTTCATCCCCACTTCGTCGCTCATGAAAATAAAGGACTGCAGCCGGATGCAATGCCGCGCCGCGGCGATGTCTTCCAGCATCCTGGGATAGACGCTGTTGCCGTCCCGGAGCATTTCCAGACGGTTCCCCCCCAGCAGCAGCGATTGCGGAAACAACCGGTCCAGCATGCGGTTGTGGTCGCTTCCGGCAATCCCGGAAACCGGTACGCAGTCGCCCAGACTCCGCTCCTGCGCGGCGAGAGCCAGACCGGGCCCGTGGTCTTTGGCGTCTTCCACTCTGGAACAGACCGTCCGGACTTTCCCGTCCACCCGTCCCAGCCGGGTAATGCCGAAAAACAGAAACAGCAGCAGCCCCCCCACCGGAATCAACGCCACCACCAGCAGCCAGAATGCGGCTTCCGCCGGATCGTCGCTCTTGGCGTACAATATGTACAGCAGAACCAGCACATACAAAAGAAGCGTGGCCGTGCTGCCCGCCAGCGCCCAATACGAGGAAATCACCATCCCCATAGATTTCTCTCCTCTTCCTCCTGTTCCAATCTCCGCCCGCCCGGAATCCGTTGGAACGATTCAC
Source organism: uncultured Lentisphaeria bacterium (assembly GCA_949298665.1). Taxonomy (GTDB): domain Bacteria; phylum Verrucomicrobiota; class Lentisphaeria; order Victivallales; family Victivallaceae; genus CALXOD01. The sequence continues at coordinate 3,609 of CASFXO010000386.1, read as the reverse complement.
AACAACCGAACCGGCTTCCTCTGTTGCTACGGCCCGTTACGGTGTTTTTCAATCTCTTTGCAGCAGTTCATAAACACGGAACGCCTCGGTTACGCTCCACGCCTGAGCCGGACACCCTCCGGAACGATGCGGGAAATCCCCGTCCATCACCTCCGGCAGCATCCCGGGAATCCCCCGGTCGGCCGCATACACGCTCCCTCCCAGCAGGGCCAGCGCCCGTTGCCGGACCGCCTCGCCCCCCACCAGATACAAGCCTTCGCAATAGGAGGGAAACAACCATCCCCACGCGGTGCCGTTATGGTAGGCGACCTTCCGCGCGGTATCCTCGGGACCGCGATAGACGCCGCGATAGGGCTGTTTCGGGTCATTCAGCAGCCGCCCGTCCCGGACCACCGGCAGCGGATACGCGACCGGCCGGTCGGAAAGACTCCGGATCGCTCCCGGCACCAGCAATTCCGCGGCGTTTTCGAGAATGGCCAGCTGCCGCTCCCGCGCCGTCACCGCCCCCAGCGTCAACGCCAGCAGCTGATTGGGCCGTACATGATCGTCCGGCACCGCGGCGGCCGCCGCCGTCCCCGGCGAAGCGTGCAGACAATCGGAGAAACGCTTCCAATCGGTACGGAAAAACAGCCGATCCAGAGATTCCGCCGCCCGTTGCGCTTCCGCCAAATACCCCGGCTCCCGCCGCCCGAGAAAGCGCAGCGCGGCAATCCAGAGCGCCTGAATTTCAATCGGATACCCTTCGCGCGGCGTCCCCGCCGGAAAGTTCGTGTCCATCCAGGTGAAATGGGAGGGACTGAACACCAGTCCCGACGCCGGATCCACGCCGATGCCGTTCGCCGTCCCGCTCCGGTAATGCGCGACGATCGACGCCAGCACCTGAAACAACGTCCGGCCGCCGCAATCCGCTTTCAGAAGTTCCTCATCTTCAAAATAATCCACATATTCCCGCACCGCCGTGAACAACCACAGCGGTGCATCGCTGGTATCCCGGTTGCCGACCTCGCCGCCGTGAATCACATTGGGAATGGTTCCCCCTTCTTCAAACGAAGCGAATTGCCGCAGAATCTCCCGGGCCTCCTGCCGCCGGCCGCCGCGAATCAATCCCCGCAGCGCAATCAGCGTATCCCGCCCCCAGTCCAGAAACCACGGATATCCCGCAATCACCGTATGCAGTCCGTCCCGGCGCACCACAAACGGTTGCAATGCTTCCCGCAGCGCCTCCCGCGGCGTCCGGGGTTCAGCGGCGGCGTCACCGGTTTCCGGCCAGCGGCAGCCACTCTGCGCAACCTCGGGTTCCCCCCCCTCCGTTACCGCGGCGAACAAGGTCCGGCTTTCCCCGGCGGCCAGCGAAAACCGGAAATAACCGGGACTGAAAAGATCGGTCTGATGTTCCAGCCCGTAATACTCTTCCTGCGGAAGATTCACCATATAATGCCACTCCGGCTCCGGCACGTATTCCGCCCCCGACAGCCCCAGCCGCAGCACCCGCCCTGGATCCGGAGCGAAACGGATGCCGTCCGCCGTCGCCGCAACCGCCGCCGGGAAACGCTTCTCCGGACCGGTGAACGCCTTGGTCACCTGATGATTCGGCCGGTCTTCCAGATCCGGCCGCAGAATCAGCGTCACCGGCGGCACCGCCGCCGCAGCGGAATCCGCCGGAGGACGGCGGAACGTCAGCCGCACCGCATCCCGGTCCAGCGCGCCCTCCATGACGATCCGGAGCGCCGTCATCCGCCCCTGCCCCGAAGGAATGTTGAACCGCCATTCCGACCGGTTGCCGCCGCCGGAAAAACCGGTCAGCGCCGCCGCGTCGATCTCCTGCGAATAGTCTTCGGATACCAGCCACGCCCGGCAACGGGAAAACATCACGCGCCGATCCACCGGATACGGCGATGCCCCGTTGGCGGCCAGCACGGCATCGTATTTGCTTTCCAGATTTCCCCACGCCGCGCGCATCTGGGTCATCCCGCCCCGGTGATTGGCGGCAAAGGCGCACAGGTCCTCTGAACGCACCGCGTTTCCGGAAAAGCGGAACCGCCAGCGCACCGCCTCGCCCGGCGGCAGCTGCAGTATCCGCCCGTTCACCCGGCGGGCGGCGTTTTCTTCGGCGTACAACACCAGTTCCACAGAAAGCTCCCGCGCCGCCTCCGGCGGTTCCGGCGGGAAGAGAAACGCGAATTCGCCGCCGCCTTGCGCCAGCGGCAGACTGTCGGCCCGGTCCAGCGTCTGCCGACCGTCCGTCAGCAACACCCGGAACGGCATCCCGCCTTCCAGCAGCAGCAATTCCCCGGGACAGACCATCACCAGCCGTCGTTCGTCGCGTCCGATGCGGAAATGCACCACGCCCGGCAGATCGCTTCCCGCCGCCTTCGCCGCAAACGCATACGGATCCTGCCGCAACCGTTCCGCCGGCTCTCCTCCAATCAGCGGATCGGCCCGGAAAAACTGCCGGACCCGGTACCCCAGCTGCGCCGCCCGCTGCGCCAGCACCGCCGCCGGTTCCCCCCCGCTCGCCATGGCGGTTTCCAACCGGTCCAGATCCGTTTCGTCCCGGCTCAGACAGCGGCATCCCCCCGGAGCCAGTGGACAAACCACCTCCGCCCCCTCCCGTTCCGGCGTCAATCGCTCTCCGGAAAGGAGATCGACCCATTCGCCATCGCCGACATCCCCGCATTCCGTCGCCGGCCAGTGTGCCCGGGCCGACTGTTCGCAGTCCAGATTCGCCAGCACCAGCACCGTCTTCCCCGTCGGCGCCTCCCGGCGCCCCACCACCAGATTGCCGGGACCGCACTGGATCAACCGCACCCGGCTGCCTGCGGCAAAAGCGGGATGTTCTGCCAGCAAAGCGGTCAATCGTCGCAGCCATGCAATCAGATTGGGCGACCGCCCCCAGTCCAGCGTCCCCGCCCCGTGCACGTCGATCCGTTCCGCGGCGAAAAATTCCACACCGTTGGCAAAGCCGAATGCGCCGTTTTCCGCCAGCAGCGCCGTCACGGCGCAACGCATCGATGCATAACGCTGCGACTTCGATGCCAAGCGTTCATTGTCATGCGTTTCCGCAAAATTCACCAGCGTCCCGAACCGCGTCGCACACTGCTCCGTATAAGGCAGATAGCGGTTGATCTCATCCCGGGTGTAGTTCTGAAACAATTCCGAATACGCCCAGTCCAGCCCGGCCTCGCCCAGCAGTTTCTCCTGCACCTCCAGCCGCCCGCCGAGCCCCTCCAGCAGAAACACGGTATCCGGATACTCCTGCCGCACCCGGCTGACGATGTAGCTCCAGGCCGCCTGCGGCAGCATGTATCCGGCATCGCAGCGGAAACCGTCCACCCCGATCCGGCACCAGTACAAAAACACCTCGGCCATCAACCGGTGCACCTCCGGCTCGTCATAATTCAACCGGCACAGATCCTCCCAGACCACCCCCCACGCGCCGGGACTTTCGAACCGGCCGTCCGGACGGCGGACGAAGTATTCCGGATGCTCGTTCTGCAACCGGGCCCCCCAGCCGGTGTGGTTGACGGGAATGTCCAGAAAAAGCCGCCCGCGCCGCGCATGCACCGCGTCCACCAGCTCCACGAACTGCTCCAGCACCGTGGCGTTCCG
>CASFXO010000385.1 GCA_949298665.1 uncultured Lentisphaeria bacterium | reverse complement strand
CAGGCGATGATCAACGACCCGGCGTGTCTGATTCTGGTCGCACCGACTTCCGGACTGGACCCGCGGGGCTGCAAGGAGGTCAAGGACCTGATCACGATGCTCAAGAAACGCGGGAAGACCGTGGTGATCACCAGCCATCTGCTCAGCGATATCGAAGACATCTGCGATCGGGTGATCATTCTGTACGGCGGCCGGGTGCGTGCCACGGGGACTCTGAACGAACTGCTGACGGTCAATGACGAAAACCGGATCATCACTCCGGCATTGCCGCCGGCGGTGATGAGCCGGCTGGTGGCGTTGCTGCGGGAAAATCTCCATGGCGAGGAGTTCCGGATCGACCACCCCCGGCGGACGCTGGAGGAATTTTTCCTGGACGTGATCAATCAGGCCAAGGCGGAAAGCATCGAAACCGCCGGGGTGGTCGGCGGCGGAAAGATTGCCGAATATCTTTCCGAGGAGGAAAAGTCGAATGCCGTACTCGACGCCCTGATGAGCGAAAGCGCCGCGCCTCTTTCCGCTGCCGCGGAGTCCGTTTCCGACGCCGCGGCGGAGCCGGTTGCGGCGGAGCCGGCCGCGCCGGTTCTGGATGAAAAACTGGCGGAATTGACTGGTGAAGCCGCCGCTGCCGCACCGGAAGCCGAGGCGGCGGAAGCGCAGAAGAAACAGGAAGAACTGGATGCCGTCAACGCCAAGCTCGACGATCTGCTGCGCGGCAGGAAATAACGGGACGATCAGCCGGAAACAGAAGAAGAACGGAATATTATGAGAGCATTCGCCGCCATAGTGCACCTGACTTTCCGCAACGCGATGCGGTCGCATATTTTCCAGCTGCTGCTGGGATTGCTGCTGTTGTGCGTCGGGCTGATTCCGACGACGATCAGCGGCGACGGAACGGCGACGGGGTTCATCCAGATTTCGCTGCTGTACAGTTTGTCGGCGGTGATGCTGGTGCTGTCGCTGTCGTCCATCTGGCTGGGATGTTATGTGATGACGCAGGACGTGGACAGTTACCAGCTTCACATGGTCATCACCAAGCCGGTGTCGCGGGTGACGATCTGGCTGGGGAAATTCAGCGGAATTTTGTTGATCAACACGATTCTGCTGATTTTTTCGACGACGATCATTTACTTCATCATGCTGGCGAAGTTCTATCAGCAGGACTTTTCCAAGGAAGACCGGGCGCGCATCGAAAACGAGGTCATGGTCGGACGCCGGGTGTTCTGGCCGGATCGTCCCGATCTCGACCAGATCGCGCGCAGCGCATTGAGTGAAAAGCTCAAGGTGCTGGAGGCCCAGGGCAAGGAGATCGACCGTTCCCCGCAGGGGCAGGAACGGATGCTGGCCGAGACCAGACGGGAGATTCAGGCCCAGATGTCGGAGCTCAAGCCGGGGCAGACGACTTTCTGGACGTTTTCCGATATTCCCACGGACCTGCAGCGGCCGCTGTACATGCGGTATCGGCTGTACATCGACAAGGTGGCGACCGAGGGCCAGCGCCTGACCCATGGATTGTGGCAGATCGGCAAGCCGCGCATCAACGAGGAACGGGGGGCGAACGTGTTCGAACAGGCGCGGCGCCAGGAGTATGAGCTGCACATGTTTAATTTGAGCGAGATGCCGGAACAGGTCAAGAGCGGGGATTTCCACGAAAAGGTTTTTCCGCCGGAATGGGGGATCGTCACGCCGGACGGGAAGGTGGTGCTCGGGTATACGAACTTCGACCGGCAGAACGGGACCCAGCATTTCCAGCCGGGGGACGGGCCCAAGATTCTGCTGCGGGTCAGCGGGTTTGCGGTCAATTACTTCCGGGCGGTGTTCGTGATTTTCCTGGAGCTGGTGATTCTGACCGGGCTGGGGTGCGCGGCGGCGGCGTTTCTGACGATGCCGACGGCGATTTTCGTGGTGATTTCCTATCTGCTGTTCGGGAGTTTCGCCTCGTACATGGCCGAGACGAGTTATTTCGGCGGGGCGGCGGATTACATCGGATATTACGTCGGGAAAATCCTGCTGCTGGTGGTGATTCCGATTCAGAAATTCGAAGTCACCAATCTGGTGGCGAACGGCGAACTGGTGGAATTTTCGTTCATCTGGCGGCTGATCTTCGCGTATCTGCTGCTGCGGGCCTTGCCGCTGTTTTTGTTCGGTATTCTGATGTACCGGCGGCGTGAAATGGGGTTGATTATACGCAAATGAACCGATTCAGAACACTTGTCATGTATTGTTCGCTCCTGCTGGTGACGCTGGTGTTGATTTTCGGGATCTCCCGGGTGGAGAAACAGCTCGACGGCATGGTGCGGGAACATCATCTGCGTTTTACCGGGCAGATCAAGAACGCGCCGCCGCTGGTGGCGTTCACCACGGTGGCGCTGGGCAGTTTCCGGGGATTGATCGCGGACCTGCTGTGGTTCCGTGCGGGAGGATTGCAGGAGAAGGGAAATTATTTTGAAATGGTGCAGCTGGCCCGGTGGATCACCGATCTGCAGCCGACCTTTTCCGGGGCGACGGCGTATCTGGCATGGAACATGGCGTACAACATCTCCGTTACCTGTTCTGATTACGCCGATCGCTGGCGCTGGGTCAACGAGGGGATCAAGCTGATCCGCGACCGGGCGCTGGATTACAATCCGGAAGATCCGGTGCTGTACAAGGAGCTGGGCTGGATCTTCCAGCACAAGCTGGGGAACATTCTGGACGATGCGAACTTGTATTACAAGAACCAGATTGCGCTGGCGATGACCGCGATTCTCGGTGCGAATCCCGACATCGCCGGCATGGCCGCCGCGCCGGTCGGCGAGAAGGCGTTCATGGAGAAATACGCCGACAACAAGCGGTTGTGGACGGCCGCGGCGGCGGCGGGCTGGCCGACTTACGCCGAGTTGTTCGCCGCGTTCAAGAACAACGAAAACGAATTGCCGCGGGCCTTTACGGAGCGGCTGGACGACGCGAAACTGGCTCAGGCGCTGGAGAATTACTTCCGGGCAGAACTGCTGCGGGAACGGTATAAACTCGATCCCCGGGTCATGCAGGAGATCGACGAAAAGTACGGGCAGCTGGACTGGCGGGTGCCGGAATCCCAGGCCATTTACTGGGCCACGATGGGGTTGAAGAAAACGCCCGGACACCGCGACTTGAATTGCGAACGCATGATCACCCAGTCGCTTTACGAGGCGTTCCGCAGCGGCCGGCTGCTGATGCTGGATCCCAAGAAGTTCGAGAGCGTGGTTTCGGTGCCGAACCTGAATCTGGTGGACGCCGTGGACCGGACGTTCCAGGAGGCTTACGAGGCGAACGACAAGCAGTTCACGTTTCTTTCGGCGCGCATCAACTTCCTGAAGGAGGCGATCACCATTCTGTTCAATTACGGCAAATTCAAGAAGGCGGAAGAGTACTTCAAGAAAGTGGCGGAGCTGGATATGGAAGCGCGGCTGGCGCGGTCGCTGGAGGATTTCGTCATGAAGCGCTGGGCGGAAAACGTGCGGGACGCCTCGGTCAAGAAGGCCAACGACGTCATCAGCGGCTTGATTTTCCGCAGTTTGTTCTATCTGGTGCACGGCGACAACGACGCGGCACTGGCAAATGAACGGATTGCACGCTATATTTACAGAACTTATATGTCGGGTACCGCGAAAGATCAGGAATTCCGGGTGGGATTGCTGCCTTACGCGGACATGAAGAAGGCCGTGGTGGAAAATTGTTTGAAGACATTTCCGCCGGCCATGGGAACCATCCTGAAAGCCAAAATAGAAGAGGAGCAGGCTGCCGCCGCGGCGGAAGCAGCGGCCGAAGCCGGAAAGAAATGAAAAACGAGAGCGAACCCGAAGAGCCCTATCCGAGTAGCAGTATCGGCGCATTCCTGAAGAAGGGAGGCGTCCGATGATTGTTCTGATTATCAGTATCTGTGTGGCGTTGCTGGTGTCCGCGCTCTGTTCCCTGCTGGAAGCCGCCCTGCTCAGCCTGACGCCGAGCCAGCTGGCGCAGATCCGGCAGAAAAATCCGGGACTGGGAGATGTCTGCCGCCGACTGAAGCATGAGATCGAAAAGCCCAT
>CASFXO010000384.1 GCA_949298665.1 uncultured Lentisphaeria bacterium | reverse complement strand
CTCCGTCCCGCAACACGTCCCAGACATAATCCGGATCGGCGGCAAGCGCGGCACGGCGTTCGCGCATCGGCGCAAAATACGTCCACAGCTTTTCGAACAGCGCCTGCTTGGCGTGCCCGTAGCCGTAATTCCCGGCGCGGTACCGGCGCTTCATTTCCTCGACTTCCTCTTCGGAGGCAACCAGCTTATAGAGTGCCACCACATTGCATTTTTCGGGATCCTTCGGCGCTTCCATCGGCGTGGAATCGGTAACCACGCTCATGACGATTTTCCGAATGGCCTTCTCGGTGCCGAAAATGGGAATGGTATTGTGGTAACTCTTGCTCATTTTCTGGCCGTCAATGCCCGGCACCACCGCGACTTTTTCCGGAATAATACCGTCCGGAATCCGGAACGTTTCGCCGAAGTCGTTATTGAAGCGGATCGCCAGATCCCGGGTGATCTCCAGATGCTGTTTCTGGTCCTTGCCGACCGGCACCAGATCGCTCTGATACAGCAGAATGTCCGCCGCCATCAGCACCGGATAGGTGAACAATCCCGCGTTCGGCACAAACCCCTTGGCGGTCTTGTCCTTGTAACTGTGCGCCCGTTCCAGAAATCCGACGGTCGTGATGTTGTTGAGAATCCACATCAGCTCCGTCACCTGCGGCACGTCCGACTGCCGGAAGAACACCGTCTTCGACACATCCAGCCCGCAGGCCAGAAAATCCAGCGCCAGATTGAACACGTTTTCGCGAAGCACCCGCGGCTCCGGCGACGTCGTCAGCGCATGGTAATCCGCTATGAACAAAAACGTCTCGCCGCGTTCCTGCAGCTCCACCGCCTGGCGCATCATCCCGAAATAGTTGCCGATATGCGGCGTGCCGGAAGGCTGAATTCCGGATAAAATTCTCATCTTCTACTCTCTGCTCCCTGAAAAGATTGGTTACAATTCCTGAACCGTCGCCCCGTTACCGATGGCGCAGTGAATCACCTCCGGCGTCCGCCCGGTGTGAAGCCGGTACGCGGCGCCGACCCGCTCCGCATATTCCCGCGCCCGCGCCTCCTCCACCAGATGAATGGTGATCCCCCCGAAACCGCCGCCGGACAACCGCGCCCCCAGACAGCCCGGAATCGTGTGCGCCAGCTCCACCAGATAATCCAGTTCCGGCGTACTGTTCTCAAAATTGACCCGGCTGGACTCGTGGGAAGCGAACAGCAGCGCCCCGAACGCCGCCACATCGCCGCGGTCCAGCGCTTCCACGCCCCGCAGCACCCGGTCGTTTTCCCCGACGACATGAGCCGCGCGCCGGTATTCACGCAATTCCAGCCGGTCCTTCGCCGCCTCCAGCTGTTCCACACCGACGTCCCGCAGCGCCTGCACGCCGGGATAGATCTCCGCCAGCTTGGCCGTGGCGCTTTCGCAATCCTGCCGCCGGACGTTATATTCGGAATCGACCAGATTGTGCTTGACCATGGAATTGACCACCACCACTGCGTATCCGGGCGGCAGCGCCACGGTGCGGCGCACCTCCACGGAACGAAAATCCGACAGAATCAGGGCATTCTTCCGACCGAAAATCGAACTGAATTGATCCAGCAGTCCGCTTTTCAACCCGAGATAGTAATTCTCCACCCCCTGCCCGACCCGCGCCCACTCCGCCGGCGCCATCTCAATGTCGAACAACCGGGAAAACGCAAAGGAAAACGCCACTTCCAGCGCCGCCGAACTCGACATCCCCGCCGACAGCGGCACCGTCGACAGAATCCCTGCGTCAAACCCTCCGACATCCCGGCCCCGTTTGCGCAGTTCGACAATCACCCCCTTGATGTAATTGCTCCAGTCACGCCGGGCCGCCGGGCCGATTTCGTCCAGATGAAACGTCCGTTCGCTGCCGTCCCGGAAATCCTTGAGCCGGCAGACCCGCCCCGGCGTCGCCGTCATCGCCACCGCGATATGCTGCTCCACCGCGCAACTCAGTACAAATCCCTGATTGTAATCCGTATGGTTGCCGAGAATTTCCAGACGTCCCGGCGCCCGGGCCACAACTTCCGCCGCCCGGCCGAAATGCGCGGCAAAACGTTCCTCCAACTGGCTCATTCCTCTTCTCTCCCTGACGTGTGCATTGGTTTTACAAAAAGCAAATGCGGGAAATACACTGGTCAAAACTTTCCTGCCCGCTCAGAATGTCGATTTCTATCCGCAGAAAATACATCGGCACATCCCGCCGGTCCAGTTTCGGAATCCGCACCGCGTCCTTCTCCGTCGTCACGATGAAATCCGCCCCCGCCGCCTTCGCCTGATTGATGAAGTCGATGATCTCCTGCTGCGTATAACGGTGATGGTCCGCATATTGCTCGCGTACCACCAGCGTCGCCCCCAGCGACTCCAGAAATCCTTCAAAGCCGGCCGGACAGGCGATCGCCGAAAGGGTCGCGACCCGGGCTCCCCGCAATTTTTCCAGCGGTTCCCGTTGACCGCGGTAATAGACCATTTCCAGATACTGGGGCCGATGGGTGCATTCGATGATCTCCGCCCGGCGGTTATGGCGCCGGAGAAAATTCTTCAGATGCCGCAGCCGGGGGCTTCCGTCGGATTTGGACAGAAAGATATAGTCGGCCCGGCGGATGTTCTTGATCGGTTCCCGCAGAATGCCCCGCGGCAGCACGTGCCCGTTCCCGAACGGATCGGTGGAATCCACCAGCACGATATTGATGTGCTGCTTCAGCATCAGATACTGGAACCCGTCGTCCAGAATCAGCACGTCGGTCCCGAACCGGTCAATGGCGTACAAGCCGGACTTCACCCGGTCTTTATCGACCAGAACCGCCACATCCTTGAGGTTGGACGCCAGCATGTACGGCTCGTCCCCGGCATAGGCGGAGTCCATCAGCAGATTGTTGCCGTCGGAAACGACTTTCGGCGGGACCTCAATCTTTTGAGCGTCGAACATGTGTTTGAGCTTATCCCACAAGGTCCGCTTTTTGCTGCGGTATCCCCGGCTCAGAATCGCCACCCGCCGCCCCTTGCTGCTGAGCGTTTTCGCGAACACCTCCACCACCGGCGTCTTGCCCGTCCCGCCGCAGCTCAGGTTGCCGATACTGACCACCAGACACCCCAGCGCATGGTTGCGGATCACCCGTTTGTCGTACAGCCAGATACGGAACTGCACCGCCGTGCGGTAAAAACGGGACCCGATGAACAACAGCACCAGAAAGGCCCGGTCGGTCCAAGACCGGCGCCGTCCTTTCAGGAGTTCCAGAAAATACTGTTCGAAGTTTTCAAACTTGAAGGCGAATTTCATAAAAGATTCCCGTGCCGTGCCATATCTTATTAAGATACTGCCGGAGAAGCGTCATCGCAACCCGGCAAACGCAAAAAACCCGCCTTCTCTTCAGTCCCGGGTGATCGCCATCAGCGCGGCTTCCACCCGGAGCCGCCATTCCTCCAGCTGTTCCTCCGTCAGATTCGGCGGCACCGGAATGCCTTCCCCCATCACCAGCCGCAGCGTCGCCCCCGGTTTCGGAATTTGAAAATTGTCCCAGCTGCGCAGTTGCCAATAACGCGATGCGTTGACGCTGATCGGCAGAATTTCACCGCCGGTCAGGCTGGCCAGCAGTATCGGACCGGTCTTCATCCGGTATTTCGGTCCTCTCGGACCATCCGGCGTAAAGGCGACATTGAAGCCCTCCTCCACGGCACGGATGGCTTCGCGCAGCGCGTGGGCCCCCTTGCGGGAAGAAGAGCCCCGCAGACTCTTCAAACCGAGCTGAGCAATCAAATCGGCAATATACTGTCCATCCCGGGAAGCGCTGACCACCGCCACCGTCCGATGCCGGGCCACCTTCGGAAAAATCGCCGCGAAAAAACACAACCGATTATGCCACGCCACCCCCACACAGCCGCGGGCCTGATGCACATGATCCCACGGATCATCGATCTCCACCCTGTAGAGCACCCGCAGCAACAGTTGCAGCAGGCGCGCAGGCAGCCAGAAGATCCATGAAGGAAATTTCTTGATACTGCGAAACTTCTTTTTCAGAAAACCCATCTTATCCGCGTGTTCCCTCCGCGCTCAGGGGGACTGAATCCATCGCTGACGCCACTTCGTTTTTTTCTAAAACCTCTTCCTCAAGCACCACCGTCCCGGTGCCCGGCCGACCGCCCGGAAAGCCCCCTTTATTTCCAATATAAAATCACCGACAGGAAAATCAAACCGCAAACCGGCTTCGCAACAGCCGGTTTGCGGTTTTCCTCATAGTTCGAAGAGGCGCGAAGCCCTCATCAGCTGCCCAGCATCTTCAGCAGCACCCCTGCGGCCACCGCCGAACCGATCACGCCGGAGACGTTCGGCCCCATCGCGTGCATCAGCAGGAAGTTGTGAGAATCCGCCTCCAGACCGACCTTGTTGACTACCCGCGCCGCCATCGGTACCGCGGAAACCCCGGCCGCACCGATCAGCGGATTGATCGGATCCTTCGAGAGTTTATTCATC
>CASFXO010000383.1 GCA_949298665.1 uncultured Lentisphaeria bacterium | reverse complement strand
GGAGGGTAGCCGAAGCGAATCAGCGCCGGAATCACCACTTCGTCGTTGCAGTATTGCGGAAAACCCAGTCCGCATCCGGTCAGACGTATCCCGGCCCGTAGAATTTCGACGGGCGTTCCCGAGTCGATCCGCAGATTCACTTTGGGATTGATCATGGCGACTGCTCCGGCGGTTTCCAGCAGCAGCAAAGTCAGGTCGTTGTCGCCGCGGCTGCCGTCCCGGCGGCAGCCGCCGAGCATGACGGACTGGCCGTCGTCCCCGCGCTGCGCCATGCCGTAAAGGTCGTTTTCCCGGTTCAGGCAGATGAAGAATTCCGCTAGAAGCTCTCCCGCTTCACGGCGCGTCAGGCGGTTTTCCGCCAGATCCCGGCGGTAGTAGTCGAACAAATACTGGTCCATGCGCCCGAGTCCCTGGAGCGTGACTGCACTGAGATGCAGCATCGAATACATGAAGAAAATTGATTGCAGCGCTTCATGAAGCGTTTCCGCCGGGTACAGCGGCACTTTGCGCAACAATGCCGCGCCGGCGGTGTCGCCGCTTTGCTCCGCCGCGTCGGCATAGCGGAAGGACAAGGCGGTCGCCGCCTTCATCATGACGATGGCATTTTGCAGAAAATCCGCGCTTTCCGGAGTAGTTCCGGGACGTTTCAGGACGGCTTCCGCCGCCGCGATTCGTCCGGACAATCCCTGGCGTAACAGCAGTTCCCAGTCGGCGGAGATATTTTCGATCGGAAGCCCCGGTACCGGTGCGGGAATGTGCCCGGAGAGTGTCCGGGTGAAGAAAAAACGTTCGCCCGGCAGAATGACCGGTTCTTCCAGGTTCGTGTAAATGGAGAACGCTTCCGCCATTGCCCGGCAGGGAGAGAGTCCGGCGACACGGCGCTGGACTTCGGTTGTCGGAGCGGCAGCCCGGCGGAAACGGCGGTACCCGCCGTTGCGGGTCTGTTCCCGCATGACGGACAATCTTTCCGGAAACATGGGGTATCCTCCTTTCTGCAGAGCGTTTCAGGGAATTATTACAATCCCAATATAACGGCCGCCGCCGCGGATTGCCACGATTTTCGACAGGAGAATGTAATCAAAAAATAGCACAATCCGACTGTTTGCATTTGCCGTGGACCGGTGATATGATATGGTTTTATGGCAGAAAATCATCAGGTTTGGAGTATTGGAGCATGGACGAAAATCAGGCGATTGTCACCTATGTCGGCCAATACCGCGGCAATGTGGAACATCCGCCGGAGCTGGCGTGGCACGCCCACCGGTGTCCGGAACTGGTGTGGGTGGTGGAAGGTCGGAACCTGACCCGTTTCGAACATGGCGTGGCGTTCGATTGCGGACCGGGCAGTCTGCTGGTGACGCCGCCGGAAACGTGGCATATTCAGGAAGACCGGGATTTTTCCGTGCTGCATTATGTCGGGTTTGATCCGGGCGGGATGGAGATGGATCTGTCTTTGCGGCAGCTGGTAATAGCGGAGGACGACTGTCTGGGGTGCTGGCTGAAACAGATCGGAGTTCTCTTCCGGAATGAACGTACCATTCATGAAGCCAATGGATTGCTGCGCCTGCTGCTGACGCATCTGATCGGACTGGAAAAAGACCGCAACCGGCTCCGGCAGCGGCATCCCGCGTTGTGCCGGGCGGTTGCCTGGCTGGAGGAACATCTCGCGTCGCCGGTTACGCTGGAGGAGACGGCCCGGGCGAGCGGACTGAGTCCGTCCCGGTTGAATGTGTTGTTCCATCGTGAATTCGGTCTGAGTGTAATGGAGTTGCTGCTGCGGAAGCGGATGTTCCGGGCGCGTCTGCTGCTGCCGGATCCGATGCTGACCATGGCGGAGGTGGCGGAAATGACCGGGTTTTCGGATGTCAATTATTTCATCCGCAGGTTTCGGCAGGTGCACGGGTATACGCCGGCGGTATTCCGCCGGGATCCGGCGCGATGTCTTCAGAAATTTTCCTGGACGGGGACGACGGATGCCGCGGTTCACGGTGAAGCCTGCTCCGTGTCGCCTGCCGAACCGTTCCGGAAAACGGAAAAAGGGAATCGGAAAAAATGACCGACACGCTTGCAATAGGCGGTTTCCCGGAGTATCGTAAAAAATCGCGGAAGAGCGATGGGGCGCAGGAGGAAAGATGCCGCTGAAACAGGAAACTTTGCCGATATCCCCGCTCCCGCCGGATGGTTCGGGGGAGGGACTTTTGCGGACGATCCGGCGCCGGGTGCTGCGGGACTTTTCCGTCCGGAAAGGGCGGAGCTGGAGTTCTTTCGCACCGGAGTTCCGGGCCGGTGCCG
>CASFXO010000382.1 GCA_949298665.1 uncultured Lentisphaeria bacterium | reverse complement strand
CCCCACATAGCACAGCGGCACACGCCAGTTGATCAGACGCCAGCAGATCAGCATGACCGCCCCGATCAGCAGCGCCAGTCCCGAGGTTTCGCCGAGACAGCCGCCGCGGTTGCCCAGGAAATATTCCCGCAGCATCATGGGATTGTCCACCGCCGCGTAATTGTTCTGCGCTTCCGGGCCGTTGCCCAGCACCTTCGGCGTCGTCTTGACAATGCCGAGCGGCGTGGCGCAGGTCAACGCATCCGGTTCCGCGCCCGCTTCCACCTGCCGCCATTCGTTCTGGTTGTAAAAGCCTTTGGCGTATTTGGCGTTCATGACGCCCATATTGGTGGTCGGCATCCAGGTAGTCATCGCCGCCGGAAGCGCGATCAGCAACCCGACGCGCGCCACCAGCGCGGGATTGAAGGGGTTGTGCCCCAGTCCGCCGTAGACCTGTTTCCCAAGCCAGATGGCGAGAAAGGCCCCGATCAGACAGACGTAGAACGGCACGCCCGCCGACAGGTTCAACGCCAGCAGCAGCCCGGTCAGAGCCGCGCTGCAATCCCGGATGGTGCCCCAGACCGGTTTTTTCGCCAGCTTGCACCACAGCGCCTCGGCGCCGACGCAGAAGACGATGCAGTACACGATCACCCGTACCGCGTCCATGCCGAAGAAGAGAATCCCGGCCACGACCGCCGGCACCAGCGCCAGCATGACTTTGCCCATGATCGCCGGGACGCTTTCCTTGGTTCTGACATGCGGAGAGCTGCTCAGAACCAGTTCGTCGCCTTTCGGCATCTGGAGTTCGGATTTGATGGTTTCTTCACTCATTTTCTGTATTTTGTTCCGTTGGTGTGGGATTAATTTTTCTTCGCACGCTTGCGGACTTCCGCCTTGCCGCGCCGGAAATGCTGCACCAGCGGACGATGCGCCGGGCAGATATACGCGCAGGAACCGCATTCGATGCAGTCCATCAGATGGTTGTGGGCGGCGATGTCGAATTTTTCACTTTCGATCGCGGTGGCCAGGGCACCGGGATTGAGGTTCATCGCGCAGGCCGACAGACAGCGGCCGCAACGGATGCAGCCGGTCGATTCGTACTGCCGGACCATCTCCGGCGGCAGCAGCAGAATGCCGGAGGTGTTTTTCATGATCGTCACATCGAAGGATTTCTGCGCAAAGCCCATCATCGGTCCGCCGAGAATCGCCTTGCCCGGCTCGCAGGTTACGCCTCCGGCCAGTTCGATCGCGGTCCGGATCGGCGTCCCCAGACGGAAACGCCAGTTGCCCGGTTCACGGACAGCTTCCCCGGTAACGGTGGTGATCCGTTCGATCAGCGGTTCACCGCGCAACACGGCGGCGGCGCAGGCGGCGGCGGTGCCGACGTTCTGAACCACGCAGCCGGCATCCATCGGCAGGCCCCCGGCCGGAACTTTTCGCCGGGTGATCGCATAAATCAACTGCTTTTCAGCCCCCTGCGGATAACGCACTTTCAATCCGACGACCTGCACCCCATAGGCGCCTGCTTTGGCCAGCAGCGCCTGAATGGCGTCGGTCTTGTTGATTTCGACGCCGATGTAGATATCCTTCACTCCGAGAATCCGGCCGCAGATCGCGGCACCGGCCAGAACCGCTTCCGGATCTTCCAGCATCAGCCGGTGGTCGGCGGTGAGGTAAGGTTCGCATTCCGCGCCGTTCAGAATCAGGTAATCGATTTTCTTATCCGGCGGCGGCGAGAGTTTTACGTGCGTCGGAAACGCCGCCCCCCCCATGCCGACGATCCCGGAATCGGCGATCCGTTTCTTGAGTTCATCCGGCGCAGCCGTCTGCCAGTCCAGCGGCGGCGGCAATTCCCCCCATGCATCCTCGCCGTCGGCGGAAATCCGTACCGCCGGAACCGACACGCCCATCGGGCCGGGAACATCTTCCAGCGCTTCCACCTTGCCACTGGTCGGCGCGTGCAGCGGCACGGAAACGAATCCGCCCGGTTCCGCGATTTTTTCGCCCTTTTTCACCAGCTGCCCGGGGGTGACGATCACCTTGGGGGGCGCGCCGATATTCTGGGGAATGATCACCCGGTATTCGCTCTGAAGCGGCGCGGTACGGACGGCCGCTCCGCTGGAAAGATCCTTGCCGTCGCCGGAAGGGTGCACGCCGCCCTTGAATGTGGCGACCTTGAAATCCAGTTCATCCATGGACTACCTCCGAAACTTCTTGCCCCCGGGCCGGAAGCGCGGCACGCAGACAGCCCGTCGGACAGGCGGCCGCGGCAATTTCTTCGGCGGTGGGAGCGGGTGCGGAATAATTGACTTTGGCAAGGAATCCGGAAACCGTCATTTTTTCCGGCATCGCCTTGAGACATTTGCGGCAACCGATACAGGGCGCGTCGCAGACCTTTTTCTTGGCCGGGCCCTTTTCCGGCGAATTGCAGAACACGTGATAAGGCGCGTCGGCGGGCACCAGTTTGATCAGCCCGCGCGGACAGGTCGCCACGCACTTGCCGCACCCGACGCAGAGATCGGAGTGAACCACCGCCAGGCCGTTGCGGATTTCAATCGCTCCGAACGGACAGGCGCGGGAACAGCTGGACATGCCGAGGCAGCCGTAGGCGCATCCCTTGGGGCCGCCCGCGATCAGCGATGCGGATACGCAATCGGTTACGCCGTTGTACCGGACTTCGGTTTTCATCTTGGAGTGATCGCCGCTGCAGGTGACCACCGCCACCTGCTTGAACTCGCCGCCGGCCTCGATCCCGAGCGCCCGGGCGATGGCGCTGACCGTTTCCCGCGAACTGACCGGGCATTTACCGGGAGGGTTTTCACCTTCGACGACGGACTTGGCGAAATCGGCGCACCCGGCTTTGCCGCAGCCGCCGCAGTTGGCGTTCGGCAGCAGCTCGGTCACGAGTTCGATCCGATGGTCGGTCTCGACCCGGAAAATTTTGGCGAACAGTCCGATCACGCAGCCGAGCAGAAGCCCGACCACCGTCATCGCCAGCGCCGCCACGATGAAAAGTGCCATGTTTTACCCTTTCTCTATGGAAAAAACGTCATTTTCGACTTCAGCACAGGCCGGAAAAACCGATGAACGCCATCGCCAGAATCCCGGCGGTGATCAGCGCAATCGACGTTCCCTGAAACGGTCGGGGAATGTCTGCCAGCTCCAGCCGTTCCCGCAGGCTTGCAAACAACAGCAGCGCCAGCGCGAATCCGACGCCGGAGAACGCCCCGAAAATCGTGGCATCCAGCACGCTGTTGCCCGATTTCGCATTCAACGCGGCGACCCCGAGCACGGCACAGTTGGTGGTGATGAGCGGCAGATAGATGCCGAGCGCCTTGTAGAGCGGCGGACTGAGTTTCTGCAGCATGATTTCCACGACCTGCACCAGCGCCGCAATTACCAGAATGAAGAGGATGATCTGCAGAAATTCCAGATGTACGGTCACTCCGCCGGGCAGCGGAATCACCAGCAGATAATTATAAATCAGCGCCGTCAGCGCCGATGCCAGCGTCATGACGAAAATCACCGCGCCGGACATTCCCATCGCGGTTTCCAGACGCTTGGACACGCCGAGAAACGGACAGATCCCGAGAAATCGCGACAGCACGAAATTGTACACCAGCACCGCGCCCACCGTCAACTCCAGATACCTCATCGATCATCCTTTCTTTAGCTTCCAGGAGTTCCCTTCAGACCCGTTATCGAAAAATCGTCATGAAACACCTAATATAATCAATCCGGCGGCAGTTGTCAAGCCGGGTGGATCAAAATTGCTCACTTTGAAACAGTTTATCAACAATGGATCAATATTTGCGGAAAAATGTGCTTCACTTCTCTTGTAAAAGGGAAGCGCAGGCGTCATATTAGCACTGAATTTCCGGATGAAAAACGACAGACGGATGAACCAGAACCCTCTCAAACTCAAGGAAGCAACAGCATGATGTGGAAAAGTCTCTGCATTCTCTGCGCCGCGGCGTTGTCCTGGACGCTCACGGCGGCACCTCCGAAAAACATCGCGCAGCCGGACGAAACAGTCGTTTACAAGAAGGCGCCGGACGGCGAAGAACTGAAACTCTTCGTTTTTTATCCTCCGGGGTATCAGAAAACCGATGCTCCCCGCCCCCTGATGCTGATGTACCACGGCGGCGGCTGGCGCGGCGGTGCACCGACCCAGTTCTTCAATCAATGCCGGGATTACGCGGACCAGGGGTACGTCGCCATTTCCGCCTCCTACCGGCTCAGTCCCAAGGAAAAACCGCAGAATACCGTTTTCCATGCGGTGGAGGACGCCCGCAGCGCCATCCGTTACATCAAGAAAAACGCCGCGCGTTTCGGCATCGATCCCAAACGCATCATCACCGCCGGCAGTTCCGCCGGAGCGCATCTGGCGATCGCCACATCGGTTCTGAAGCTGGACGCGGCGGATGACGACCTCTCCATCGATCCGACGCCGGCCGCGGTGATTCTGATGTGCCCGGTCATCGACGCCGGACCGCCGCCGGGATACCGCCACATCTACAAACGCATTCCGGATCGCTACAAGGAGTTCTCTCCGATTCACAATCTGCATGAAAAGATGCCGCCGCAGCTGCTGCTCCTGGGGGATAAGGACAGCGTGCTCAGCGTCGAACATGCAAAGGAGTACCAAAAGCAGGTGGAGGAAAAAGGGTGCCGGTGCGATCTGGTCATTTTTCCCGGCGCCAAGCATGCGGCCTTCTATCAGGGCAGATATTACGTCGACAGCCAGCCCTCGGTGGAAAAGTTCCTGCGGGATTTGAAGCTGCGGCCGGATGATCAGAAGGAATAGACGGCAATCATCGCTCCCGCTGGGCCGATACGGCGGAAGCGGTCCCGGAAAAAAGCATGCGGCGGAAGGAATCTGTTCTTCCGCCGCATGTTTTTCAGGTGGCGGCGCCGCCTCAGGAAAAATCCTTCCAGGAGATTTTGATGTTGCCGTATTCCTGCGCTTCGTAGGGAGTCCCGGTATCAGAAGGATCATCGGGTTTCAGAAATCCGGGCATGGAGTTGGTGTTTTTTCTGAATTTCAGCGGAGAAACCCCATAGCGGGCGGCAAAACTGCGGGAAAAAT
>CASFXO010000381.1 GCA_949298665.1 uncultured Lentisphaeria bacterium | reverse complement strand
GAGGGGCTTGATGGAACTGTTGCAGCGGAATGGTTTTCAAGTATTGGAATCCGGGTATTTCTTTGCGGTTCTGCCGATGGTCCGGGTGTTGCTGCGTCTGACGGGGCGGCTGGACGGCATCGGGAGCGGAGCGGTGCGTCCGATCTGGTTGAACCGATTGTTGGAAAATTGGTTGCGAATGGATGCGGGACTCTGCCGCTGGCTGGCGCGGCGCGGCGTGATTCTGCCCGGACTTTCGGGGTATGCGGTATGTGTCAGGCAGTCATCGTAGTTCCCTGTTATAATGAGCGCGAGCGGCTGGACGCGGAAGCGTTGCGGCGTTTTTCCGAAGAACACCCGGATGTGTTCTTTCTGCTGGTGGATGACGGCAGTATCGACGGGACCGGTTCGTGGCTGGAACAACTCGCGGCGGAGCTGCCGCGGACGGTGCGGGCGCTGCGGCTGCCCGCCAACGGCGGCAAGGCGGAAGCGGTGCGCGCCGGCATGCGGGAAGCCGGGAGATCCG
This sequence comes from uncultured Lentisphaeria bacterium, assembly GCA_949298665.1. Lineage (GTDB taxonomy): Bacteria > Verrucomicrobiota > Lentisphaeria > Victivallales > Victivallaceae > CALXOD01. Next base: position 8,325 of record CASFXO010000381.1, on the reverse strand, counting down.
GCGCGCCGCTGCTGGGCTATTGGGATGCCGACTGGGCGACGCCGCTGGAGGAGATTCCGAACTTCATGGCATTGTTCCGGGAGAAGCCCGAATTGGAGGTCGTAACCGGTTGTCGTCTGCAGCGGCTGGGCGCGGAGATTCAGCGGTCGCCGGTGCGCCATCTGATCGGGCGCGTGATGGCGACGATCTTCTCCCTCTATTTGAAGCTGCCGGTTTACGATACGCAGTGCGGGGCGAAACTGTTTCGCCGGGAGACGGCGGAGCGGCTTTTCGCGGCGCCGTTTGTCAGCCGCTGGCTGTTCGACGTGGAGCTGTTCCGCCGGATGCCGCGGGACCGGGCGCAGCGCGTCATGTACGAATACCCGCTGTCGGTGTGGCGGGATGTCGGCGGATCCAAGTTGAAAATGCGGCATGGATTCCGGATTTTTCTGGAGTTGTGGCGGGTGCTGCGGCACTACCGCTGAAATGCGTTACAGCACCATGCCGGCGATCCAGCCCGCGGCCAGCAGCGGCAGGTTGTAATGCAGAAAGGTCGGAATGACCGAGTCCCGGATGTGGTCATGCTGACCGTCCGCGTTCAATCCCGCCGTCGGCCCCAGCACCGATTCCGAAACCGGCGACCCCGCGTCTCCCAGCGCTCCGGCGGTACCCACGATCGCCAGCGTGGCCAGCGGCGACAGCCCCATTTCCCGGCACAGAGGCACGTAGATCATCGCCAGAATCGGAATCGTGGCGAACGACGAGCCGATACCCAGGGTGACGATCAACCCGATCAGCAGCATCAGAAAGACCAGCAGCGCCCGGCTGCCGCCCGCGCCGGAACCGAGCACCCCCACCAGCGCGTCCACCCCGCCGGTGGCGGTGATGACCCCCGCGAAGCCGGAGGCCGCGATCATGACCACTCCGATGCCGCCCATCATCTGGACGCCCCGGGTGAACAGATCCTGCGTGGCGGCCAATTTCAGTTGCCCGGTTACCAGAAATACCAGAATGCCGGCCAGCGCGGCGAACGCCATTTTGTCCAGGATGCATTGTCCCGCCAGAGCCGTCAGAATCGCGGCGATGCCGACGAGAAGTCCGCTTTTTTGGAATCGCGGCGGCTCCTGCACCAGCAGCAGGGTCCGGTCCATATTGTAAGTGCGCGGTTTGCGGTAGGAGAAAAAGACGGCGATGAGCAGCCCCGCCACCATGCCGCCGGCGGGGATCAGCATGGCGGGCATGACCATGGCGGCGGTGGCGTCGGGGAGGCCGAATTTCACGACGTTTTTGAGCAGCAGGTCGTTGAGGTAGATCTTGCCGAACCCGAATGGCAGCACCATGTAGGGGGTGATCAATCCGAACGTCAAAATGCAGGCGACGGCGCGCCGGTCGATCCGCAGCCGGTCGAAAAGCGCCAGCAGCGGCGGGATCAGAATCGGAATGAAGGCGATGTGCACCGGAATCAGGTTCTGCGACGACATGGAAATCAGGGTCAGCACGCCGAAGAGCGCGTATTTCAACAGAAGGTCCTGCTGCGGGGAGCGTTCCATTGCTCCGCCGCGTTCCGCCCGGCGAAACAGCGCGTCGGCGAGCCATTCGATGACGCCCGACTGGGCGATGGCTACGGAAAGCGCTCCGAGCATGACGTAATTGAGCGCCAGGACCGCGCCGCCGTTAAGGTCGGCGAAGAAGGCGTTCACGGTTTTTTCCACTCCCATGCCGCCGGCGAGACCGCCGATCAGCGCCGCCAGAATCAGGGAGAAAACCACGTTCAGCCGCATGGCCGCCAGCAGCAGCAGGGAGGCTACCGCCAGCAGGACCGGATTGAGCAGGATATCCATCGGTTCAAACTCCTGTTGTTGTCGCGTCCGGAAGCGTTTTCGTTTTCCGCCCGGACATTGCAGTTCAGGGCGGATCAGCGCCGTTGTTCGGCTTTGAGCCGTTCGGTCAAATGCGAATAACGCGGAGCCAGCCGGGTATTGTGAACCGCGATTTCCAGAGCACGTCGGCTGCCGATCAGCACCAGCAGCCGTCGGGCCCGGGTCATGGCGGTGTAGAGCAGATTTCGCTGCAGCATCACGAAATGCTGGCTCAGCATCGGCAGTATGACCGCCGGAAATTCACTGCCCTGCGATTTATGAACGGTAATGGCGTAGGCCGGGGCGATCTGTTCCGCCTCGTCCCAGGCGTACTCCACCGACCGGCTGCCGTCGAACATGATCTGAAAGGTTTTCTTCGCGGCGTCGATCCGGCTGATCCGGCCGAGGTCGCCGTTGAAGACCAGTTTTTCATAATTGTTGCAGGTCTGCATGACCTTGTCGCCGGAGCGGATGAGGCGTTCGCCGGAGCGGAACTGCGGCTTGTCGCCGCCGTTGAGCACCTGTTGAAGCCGCGCGTTGACGGCGATCGTGCCGCAGACGCCGCGGTTCATCGGCGTCAGCACCTGCACGTCGTCGATCGGGTTCAACCGGAAACGCCGGGGAATGCGCTCCGCCGCCAGCCGGACAATCAGTTCCAGCACCTTGTCGGGATCGTCCTGCTCAATCCAGTAAAAGTCGGAAAGGCCGTCTGCGGGAGCGTTTTTTTCCGGAAGCAGTCCGCGATTGACCCGGTGAGCGTTGCGGATGATCCGGCTGCCCTGCGCCTGGCGGAAGACTTCGGTCAGTTCCGTGGTCAGGAACCAGCCGGATTCGATGAAGCTGGCCAGCACCGTTCCCGGACCGACCGACGGCAGCTGGTCGCGGTCTCCCACCAGCACCACGCCGGTACCCGGAGACACCGCCCGGAAGAGCGCCAGCGCCAGCAGCAGATCCAGCATGGAGACCTCATCCACGATCAGCAGGTCGCAGGGGAGCGGGTTGGTGTCGTCGTAACCGAAACGGCCGCTCTGCGGATCGAACACCAGCAGTCGGTGAAGGGTTTTCGCAGTCAGGCCGGTGGCTTCTCCCAGGCGTTTGGCCGCCCGGCCGGTGGGGGCGGCGGCGGCGATCCGCAATCCGGCTTTCCGGGCGCGCCGGACGATTTCACCGACGACAGTGGTTTTGCCGACGCCGGGACCGCCGGTGATGATGGTGAGGGGACTTTGAGCGACTCGTTCGACGGCGAGCTGCTGGGCGGCATTGAGACGCAGTCGGGCCGGTCCGGCGTCACGGCAGCGGCGTCCGGCGAAATCGGCGGCTTCCGCCAGCAGCCGGATGCGTTCGGGCAATTCCCGTTCCGCCCGGGCCAGCGGCGGCGAATAAATCATGCCGTCCTGACGGACCAGCATACGGCGCGCCACCGCCCGGTCGATGCCCGCCGCCGAGAGTTCCACCGGCTGGCCGGCCAGCTCGGCGACGCAGCGGGCGAATTCGGATTCCGGATAACCGGCGTGGCCGTTGCCGATGGCCTGATTCATTTCGTAAACGGCGGCGGCGGTCAGGCGTTCGGGGGAGTTGCGGGCGATGCCGATCTCAGCGGCGATTTCATCGGCTTTGAGGAACCCGATGCCGTCCACTTCCTCCGCCAGTCGGTAAGGATTGGCGCGCACGATCTCGGCGGTTTTGTCGCCGTAGCGCTTATACAGTTTCTGGCAGTATCCCGGGGTGATGCCCAGTCCCTGCAGGTAGATGAAAATATCCCGCCGGGAAGCGCTTTCCCGCCATTTTTCAATGATGGCGGCGGCCTTTTTCCGCCCGATGCCGGGAACCTCGCAGAGGCGTTTCGGGTAGTGTTCCAGCATCTGCAGCGTTTCCCCCCCGAAGTATTCGACGATCATTCGGGCGGTTTTTTCTCCGATACCGGGGATCGCGCCGGAGCCGAGAAAACGGATGATCCCGTCGTGGGTGGACGGCAGCACCGGCCGGAAGCGGACGGCGCGGAACTGTGTGCCGTATTCGGCGTGCTTTTCCCACCGTCCGGTCACTTCGATGCACTGGCCCGGTTCCAGGCCGTTGAGTGCGCCGACGACGATTTTCTCCTCGTTCTGCGCATCGCGCAGCCGGAGCACGGCGTAGGTGCCTTCCCGGTTTTCATAAATGATCCGGGTGATCTCCCCCCGCAGGGTCGCGGTGAACAGTGTGTCTTCCTGAGGCATGCGCTGGTCCGGGGCGGGAGGCGGCATTGCGCCGGTCCCGCCGGTGGGCAGGGTTTATTTCCGGGGACGCATGTGCGGGAACAGAACGACGTCGCGGATGGATTCCGCGCCGGTAAGGAGCATCACCAGCCGGTCGATGCCGACCCCCATGCCGCCGGCGGGAGGCATGCCGTATTCCAGCGCGACGAGGAAGTCTTCATCGACTTTGTCGGCGAGGGTGTCGCCGGGCTGTTTTTCGCGTTCGAACTGTTCCATGAAGCGGCGGCGCTGCTCGATGGGGTCGTTGAGTTCGGTATAGGCGGGGGCGATTTCCTGACCGTTGATTTCGAGTTCGAAGACGTCCACCACGGAGGGATCGTCCTTGCAGCCGCGGGCCAGCGGGAGCAGGACGGCGGGCATGCGCATGACGAAGGTCGGCTGAATCAGGGTGTGTTCGATCAGTTTTTCGTAAACTTCGTTGGTCACTTCAAAATCCGGCATGGATTCGTCCACGGCCAACCCGAGTTCGCGGGCCCTTGCAAGCCGTTCCGCAGGGGTGATGTCGAACCAGTCCGCGCCGGCCTTTTCCCGGACGAGGTCGTGGTAGGTGACGCGCCGCCAGGGTTTTTCAAGATTGATCACTTTGCCGTTGCCGTGGTCGATCTGCAATGTGCCGATGACGTTCCGGGCGATGGTGGTGATGAGGTCTTCGATCAGCTCCATCATGGAGGCGCAGTCGCCGTAGGCCTGATAGACTTCCATCATGGTGAATTCCGGGCTGTGCCGACGGTCGATGCCTTCGTTGCGGAAGTTCCGGTTGATTTCGAAGACCCGCTCGAAACCGCCGACCAGCAGCCGCTTGAGGAAGAGCTCCGGAGCGATGCGCAGATACATCGGCGCGTTGAGCGCTTCGTAATAGGTTTTGAAGGGATTGGCCGAGGCGCCGCCGGCGAGGGTCTGGAGCATCGGGGTTTCGACCTCCATGAAGCCGCGGGATTCCATGAATTTGCGCAGTTCGCTGATGATCCGGATGCGCTGGCGGAAGACGCGGCGGCTGTCGTCGTTCGTGATGAGGTCGAGATAGCGCTGGCGGTACCGCTGTTCGATATCGGTGAGACCGTGGAATTTTTCAGGCAGCGGCCGCAGTGATTTGCACAGCAGCGTGCATTCGTGCACCCGGACGGTCAGTTCGCCCATGCGGGTGACGAAAAGTTCCCCGCGCACCCCGACGATATCGCCGATGTCCAGCTTCTTGAATGCAGCGAACGCTTCATCGCCCAGCTCCCCGCGTCCGGCGAAGAGCTGAATCCGACCGGTGCTGTCGCGCAGGTCGGCGAAAATGGATTTGCCCATGACCCGCATGGCGGTCAATCGCCCGGCGACGACGGCGGGCTGGGGCGTGTCGCAGTCGGGGCGGAATCCGGTCCGGTATTCCTCGATCCGGTGGTCACCGTCGAAGCGTTCCCCGAAGGGATTGATCCCGGCGGCGGCGAGTTCTTCGGCCCGGGTCTTGCGCTGGCGGAACAAGTCGTTGATCCGGGCGGTTTCCTCGGCGGAGGTGTCGGCGCCGGGAACGGTCTGATTTTCTTCATTCATTATGTGTGTTTCTCCCTGGTCTTGCATGATTCGGTATATCCGGTCAATATGCCCCGCCCTGCCGTGGAAGGCAAGCGCGGAAACGGAGTTTCTCAACATTATTAATGTACTCCCGGAAAAAAATCTTGCAATTGCATTTTTTTAAACTATTTTATAATGACCATGTTTTTTTAAACAGACGTCGTAAAAAGTTTTTCAACCATCAAAAAAAAGGATAACAGGACCATGAAAAGAGCTTTCACGCTCGTCTGCCTGTCCGTGCTCGGCGTGCTGAGCGCCGCGGCGGAAGAGGCTGCGGGGGCCGTCGTCCCCGCACAAGAAGTCGGAGAAACGATTCTGGGTCTGCCCGCCCTCTGGTGGGCGGCGCCGTTCGCCTCCATTCTGGCGCTCCTGATGGCCGCCAAATTCTATCAGATGATGATGAAGGCGGACCAGGGCAATGAAACCATGCGGCAAATCGCGGGTTATGTCCGCGAGGGGGCGATGGCGTATTTGTTCCGGCAGTACAAGATCGTGTCGATTGTGTTTGTGGTTCTGTTCGTGATTTTCGCGGTACTGGCGTTTCTGGGAATTCAGAATCCCTTCGTGCCGGTGGCGTTTCTGACCGGCGGGTTCTTCTCCGGACTCTGCGGTTACATCGGGATGCGCACCGCGACGGCGGCTTCCAGCCGCACTGCTCAGGCCGCCAGCGAAGGGCTGAACCGCGGACTGCAGGTCGCGTTCCGTTCCGGCGCGGTCATGGGGCTGGTCGTGGTCGGTCTCGGGTTGCTGGACATCTGTATCTGGTACTGGATTCTGGACCAGCTGGTCTATACGCCGGAACACATGGCCGAAGGCCTCAAGTTCCTGGGTATGACCGTGATTGAGCCGAACTGCACGGAAGTGGCCAAATATACGCACATTACCACGACGATGATCACCTTCGGCATGGGGGCGTCCACGCAGGCGCTCTTCGCCCGTGTCGGCGGGGGGATCTACACCAAGGCCGCCGACGTCGGCGCCGACCTCGTGGGCAAGGTGGAAGCCGGGATTCCGGAAGACGACCCGCGCAACCCCGCCACCATCGCGGACAACGTCGGGGACAACGTCGGCGACGTGGCCGGCATGGGAGCGGACCTCTACGAATCCTATTGCGGTTCGATTCTGGCCACGGCTTCGCTCGGCGCCGCGGTGGCCGCGGAAGCCGCGCCCGGGACGGTCGATCCGCTCCGGATGGTGCTGGCGCCGATGATCGTGGCCGGGTTCGGTACGGTGCTTTCGATCATCGGGATGAACATGGTCAAGTGCCGGGAAGGCGCGAGCCAGAAGCAGTTGCTGCGCAGTCTGCTGACCGGGACGCTCGGCAGCTCGATTCTGATTCTGGTGGCGGTGGTGTTCCTGGTCTGGCTGGACTTCATCTCCTGGGGGGTGTTCGGATCGATCATCGCCGGTCTGCTGGCGGGTGTGATCATCGGCCAGGGTACGGAATATTATACCTCCGACGAATATGCTCCGACGCGGGGCATCGCGGACCAGGCGAAGATGGGACCGGCGACCACGATCATCGACGGTCTGGCGACCGGGATGTATTCCGCCGGGATTCCGGTGGTGACGATCGTGCTCGGCATTCTCTTCTCGTTCGGTCTGGCGGGCGGGTTTTCGAACTTCTCGATGGGGCTCTACGGCGTCGGTTTCGCGGCGGTGGGGATGCTCTCGACGCTGGGGATCACGCTGGCGACCGATGCTTATGGTCCGATCGCCGACAATGCCGGCGGCAACGCCGAAATGTCCGGTCTGCCGCCGGAAGTCCGGCAGCGTACCGATGCGCTTGATTCGCTCGGTAATACGACGGCTGCTACCGGAAAGGGCTTTGCGATCGGTTCCGCGGCGCTGACGGCAATGGCGCTGTTGGCCGCGTTCCTTGAAGAAGCCCGGATCTGGGGCGAAAAACTCGGCATCGCGGAAAAGATCGCCGACGGTGTCGATCAGGTCGCGGCGGTTTCCGTCGCCACGGTGCAGAAAACCATCGACGTGGCGGCTCAGACGGTTACGGAAACGACGGAAGTCGTCACTTCCAATGCGGTTGCCCCGTCCGCGATTGAACGGCTGGTGAGCCAGTACCAGCTGCACCTGATGAATCCGCTGTTGCTCAGCGGTCTGTTCCTGGGCGGGATGATGGCGTTCGTCTTTTGCGCGATGACGATGAAGGCCGTGGGCCGCGCCGCCGGTTCGATGGTGGAGGAAGTCCGCCGTCAGTTCAAGGAAAAGCCCGGCATCATGGACGGTACCGAAAAGCCGGATTACGCCCGTTGCGTGGCCATTTCCACCGCCGGTGCCCAGCGTGAAATGCTGATGCCTTCGGTGATGGCGATCATCGTGCCGGTGGTGACCGGTCTGATTCTCGGGGTGCCCGGGGTGGTCGGCATTCTGGCCGGCGGTCTGGTGTGCAGCTTCCTGCTGGCCACCATGCTGAACAACGCCGGCGGCGCCTGGGACAATGCCAAGAAATACATCGAAAAAGGCGCCCATGGCGGCAAGCGGCTGCCGGACGGCAGCAAGAACCCGGTTCACGCCGCGGCGGTGATCGGCGACACGGTCGGCGACCCCTGCAAGGATACCTCCGGGCCGTCGCTGAACATTCTGATCAAGTTGATGAGCATGGTGGCGATCGTGTTTACGCCGGTGATCGTCAAGTTCTCGCCGATGATTCAGAAGAT
>CASFXO010000380.1 GCA_949298665.1 uncultured Lentisphaeria bacterium | reverse complement strand
AATTTCTTCCAGAACGCGATCGCCGCCGCCGGATCGTAACCGGCATCCGCCATCAGCAGCAGCCCGATGTAGTCCGCCTCGTACTCGTGTTTGCGGCTGTACGGCAGAATCACGCCCAGTTCGGTGACCGCCCCGTAGGCGATCATGGCCAGCTCCCCGCTGTCGGTGGCCGCTCCCAGCAGCGCACCGCCCCATTCCTGCAGGGCGGTCTGGGTCATGCGCTCCCCGCCGTGCCGCGCCAGCACGTGGCCGATTTCATGCCCGACCACCGTGGCCAGTTCGGCATCGCTGTCCGTGTACTGAAACAACGCTTCATAAACCGCCACATGACCGCCCGGGAGTGCAAAGGCGTTCGCCACATCGGACGCGAACACCTCGAATTCCCAGCTGCCGTCGTTCTTTCCCGAAACCGCAACCAGTGCGCCGCCGACCCGGTTCAATGCGGTCTGCGCCGTCGCATTGCCGGAACGTTTCTCCTGCTGCTGCACTTCCTCCCAGGCCGCGTCCCCGGCCTCGCGCTCCGCGCTCTCGCTGTACAGCATCAGCCGCGACCGCCCGGTCTGTTCGACCGAGACACAGCCGCTCCCCCAGAAAACGATGCCGGTTCCCAGCATCAACCCCAGCCAGATGATTTTCAATTTCATGGTGTTTTGCCTTCCTCTTCCGCTTCCCTGGTCCACGGTGTCGGCGCGAAAGTCAGATCACGACGATCGAAAAAGTAGAGCCGTCCCGACTCCACGCCCAGAATCACATTGTCCCCCGCCGTCGTATCGCCCAGCATCCCGGCGTCTCCGGCACTGGTATGCGACCCGAAATACCGGTCGTGCCCGCGGAACTGAAACTGTTCCGGCAGATCAAATACCGGTTCGGCATTGGTGCCGACGTTCCGCAGCCACAGCAGCTGCATTCCGGATTCCCCCCGGCGGAAGCGAGTCCACGGCAGTCCGATTTCAGGCCCCGGCAGGCAGGTGCGCCGCATACTGCCGAACAAAATATCCACCCGGCCGTCTCCATCATAATCCACCAGAGAAATCTTACCGCGTCCCCGTTGGCCCGGCCGGGGATTGCCGAGCGCATACGCCTTCATCACCCGGCCGTCCCGCCAACGCAGCTTGCCGCCGTCGGTAACGTTTTCATCATCCAGTTTCCAGTACAGGTGAAAATCATTGTCGTCATCCAGAATCACCAATGCCATCCGCCCGTCCAGTTTCGCGACGCCCGGTTTGACGCGCCAGGTTCCATGCAGTTCCAGTCCGTCGAGTTTGAGCAGCCGCTCCGCGGCCAGTTCCGGCCGGGTCCGGGTGCCGACATTGAGAAACACCCGATAACGCGCCGTCGCGTCGGAAAGCAGCAGATCGGGCAGCCCGTCGCCGTTCCAGTCCGCCACCGCGGGACAGGTGTAACCCCAGCGGGTTTCGAAGGGGCCCTGCACCCCGTAATAGCCCGGTTGAATATGAATCGGCACGCCGCCCGCGCTCAATGCCGTTCCCGGAGCGAAAGCCGGTTCCCGGCTGGTCCCGTGGTTTCTGAAAAACAGCACCCGGCCTTCCGAATTCCCGGCCAGTATATCCGTCACGCCGTCCCCGTCCCAGTCGCACAACACCGGCACCGCCAGCGTCCCGGCGAACAATTTCGCATGTTCCTCCAGCACCGGAACCGGCGCGGCGAACACCGGACCGCCGTCCGCCCCGGTCCCGGCTTCCGCCGGATACAGATACAGGGCCCCCTCCCCGCCGACGATCAGCGCGTCCGGCCGGGAGTCGCCGCCGGGATACCGCAGGGGCTGCGCCCCCTGCGTGACATGCCGCAGAACCTGTTGACCGCACCAGGCCCGTCCCGACCGCCGCCCGTCGGCGGAAAGCGCATACACGGCGCCGAGGCTGTTGGCCACCAGCGCCTGAATTTTCCCGGCTCCGTCCGGCCAGACCGTCAGTGACCCGCTGCCGAGCATGGCGTCTTCCGTCGCGCTCAGCAGTACCGGATCGGATGCGGTGCCGCCGCCGGGATCCACGGTCGTCATCCAGAGGCCGAAGCGCGGCCAGTTCCCCCGGTAAACGCCCGCGCCGTCATACAGCGAACTCTGATCCTCGGGAGCGCGGGCGGCGTCCGGCCGGGAAGGCGGTGCGGAAATCGCCAGATAAAACCGCCATTTTCCGTCCCGCTCCCCGGCGAAAACCACACTGCGCGCCCGGAGTCCCGCGCCCCGCAGCCGCCACTTCCGCCGGGGTTCGAATGCCTTTCGTTCCCGGTCAAAACGGCTGATGCACAAACTCCGTTCCCGGTCCGTCCCCTCCAGATACACGTGCTGCAACGCCCCGTCCGCCGTAAACATCCGTCCGGTCGCCGCCGCGGCCGCCTGCGTCCACGGCCCCTTCACCTTGACCGGCGCTCCGAAAACGGGCTGCCCGGCGGCGGTCGTGCGCCGGTAAGGATACAGATAAACCGCGCGCTCCACCCCCACCGGCGCGCAGAGAAAAAGGTCCGGTCGTTCCCCGCCGTACACGTCCCCGGCCCCGATCGGAAACGACTTGTACGACTCCGGCGCCGCCAGCGGTCCGGCGCCGTCCCCGGCGCCGACCGGCAGCGCCTGACCGCTCCGCGGCGGAGCCGCCGCAACGGTCGTGATCGCGGCAAGGAACCACACCGTCAGCAGCGGCAGCCGTCTTTTCCATCCGTTCATGACTGTTCCGTTTCGTTGAAATATTCGCATAAAACCCGCATGACGCCGTTCTCGTCATTCGACGGCGCCTGAAAGCGGCAGATCCGTTTCAACTCCTCGTGCGCGTTGGCCATGGCGTAACTGTACGCGCACTCCGCCATCATCTCCGCGTCGTTCAGATAATCGCCGAAGGCCATGCACTCCTCCCGGCTCCACCCGAATTGCTCCCGCAACGCCCGGATCGCCCGCCCCTTGTGCACTCCCGGCGGCATGGCGTCCACCCATTTCCGTCCGGACACGCTGACCTTGAGCCGGTCCTCCAGCCGCCGCAGAGCGGCGTATCCCGCCCGTTCCGCGTCCTGCGCATGAAAAAAAGCGATCTTGCAGATCCGGTCCTTCCGTCCTGCCTCCAGCACGTCCGGCACCAGACGGCAGCGCTCGTAATAAAGCGCCGCCTCCGCCCGGAACGCCGGATCATTCTCCTCAATATAGGCGGATTGGGCGCCGCAAAGCACCACCCGGATCTCCGACAGCGAGCGTCCGAGCCGGACCGCTTCCTCATAATCCGCGGGGGCGATCGCCTCCACCCGCAACAGCTCCCGGCCGTCGCACACCATCGCGCCGTTTTCGCAGATGAACAACAGCTCTTCCGCCAGCGATTCAAACCGCCGGAGCAGATTGTAATACTGCCGTCCGCTCGCCACCGCGAAACGAACGCCGCGTCGCCGCAGATCACGCACCATCGCCTCCAGACCGTCCGG
>CASFXO010000379.1 GCA_949298665.1 uncultured Lentisphaeria bacterium | reverse complement strand
AAGAAAACGAGCAGCCGGTCGGCCTTTTCCGGAGCCTGTCCCCGGACTTCGACGGTCTGATATTTTCCGGTGGGGGCGGATACGCGCGTCTGAAAGCTTTTCCAGCCCGGCGCAAAGGTCAGCTGCAGATAGAAGACCGGCGGCTTCCGGTCGGTGGCGCCGTCGGGCCGTTTGACTTCGAGGGTGGCCCGGTAATACTGCCCGGGCTGAATGGAATAAGTCTTGGTGAAGCCGATTTCCCCGGAGGCGCTGTTGTCGGTGAGCTTGAGCGTCAACCGGCCGTCGTCCTGAACGGCGGACCGGGTCCCGCCGAGTTTGTCGGGCGTGGGGTAGTGCTGAAAGGTGGCCGGGAGCGGCATGTCCTGCCCGACCGGCGTCAGATCGTTGCGGTCGATGATCCCGGCGGAGGCGGCGAGGGCGAGGGCGGCACTGCAGCAGAGGGAAACGGCGATCTTCCGGCAAGTCATGACGACATCCTTTCCGTTAACGTGCGGTTCTTGGAAACCATCTTTGAAAAAATTCCCGTTGCCGATAATGTATAGAGCGGAAAGAGAAAGTTCAATGTGTATTTTTGCGTTTTTAATGGAAAAAACATAGATAAAACGAAACAGGAGATGTAAGAAATTGACTGAAACCGCGTCGCTGTCGGAATCCTTCCCCTTCCGGTTGCTCAGCAATACGCTGGTGGTCGCGGACGCCCGGACCCCGGTGATCGCGCGGAGCGATTACGCCGTCTGCACCATAGAATACATTCTGCACGGCAGCGGTTTTCTGGAGATCAACGGTGAATCCTTCCGGCCGGAGACCGACGGCATCTATTTCCTGCATCGGCACAGCACCCATCGGTATTGGCCGTCCCGGGAGCAGCCGTGGCATAAGCTGTGTGTCGTTGTGGACGGACCGCTGGCGTATGAACTGCTGCGGATCTACCGGCTGGAGCAGGTGTATTATCTGGCGGAAACGCCGCAGCTGCGAAAATACTTTGAGGCGCTGCTGTTGTTGCGACACTCCGCACCGCTGCCGCACCAGCAGGCGGCGGTGATTTTTCACCAGTTCGTGGAACATTGTTTCCGGCTGTTGTATGAACCGGCGGCGGCATCCGCCGCGCCGGAGGCACTGGCGTTGAAGAAACATCTGGACCGGTCTCTGGATCGGAAATTCGTCCTGGAACAATATGCCTGCGACACCGGTTTTTCCGCAGCGCATCTCATTCGTTCTTTCCGGGCGGCGTTCGGGTATCCGCCGGTGGCGTACCGGCTGCGGCAGAAACTGGATGCCGCCCGGCGTCTGCTGCAATATACCGACCTGTCGATCAAGGAGATCGCCTCGGGGCGGGGGTTTGCCGATTCCTGCCATTTTTCCAATTATTTCAAAAAGCATGTCGGCTGCGCGCCCTCCGCTTTCCGCAGGATCCGGGAGGCGGGAAAATAAGGCGCAGTCCGGATTGCATTCCCGTAGTTGCCGGGGTATATTAATAATTCTTGACTTCTTAAAAAACAACACGGGAATCCGGTATCATGTGGGAATGGTTTTTCGGTACGTACGAGTGGTCGAGTATTGCGATTCTGATGCTCAGCGCGGTTCTGATCGGCATCAACAAAACCGGTGTGCCGGGTCTCGGCATGCTGCCGGTGCTGCTGCTGGCGTCCTTTTTCCCTCCCCGGGAGTCCACCGGCATTCAACTGCTGCTGCTCGGGACGGCCGACATCATGGCGGTGCTCTATTACCGGCGTCATGCCGACTGGACGATCGTGTGCCGGCTGCTGCCCTGGGCGCTGGGAGGGATTGTGCTGGGGGTGGTGGCGCTCCGATTCATCCGGGATGAGTGGATGCGCCCGGTACTGGCGTGGATCATTTTGTTCATGGTGGCGTTCAGTTTTCTGGCCAAATACATTAAAAACGCGGACAAAATGCCGAACCACCGGGCTTTTTCCGCCTTTTTCGGGTTGATGGCGGGGTTCACCACCCAGGTGGCCAACGCGGCGGGGCCGGTCATGTCGATCTATCTGCTGTCGATGCGGCTGCCGAAAAACGCCTATATCGGCAGCGCCGCCTGGTACTTTCTGATTCTGAACTGGATCAAAATTCCGATCTTCATCGCCGAAGGACGCATTACCGGGGCCGCCTTCCGGGCGGACCTGGCGATGCTGCCGATGCTGGTGGTCGGCGCGGCGCTGGGGATCCTGCTGCTTTCCAAATTGCCGCAGAAACGTTTTGAACAGCTGATTCAGGTGTTGATCGTCATCGCCGCTCTGAAGATGCTGATCTGGGGCTGAGCCGGCGGCGGCCTGCGTGGAACGGGGACCCGATGAAAAAGGAGCGGCCACCGGATCGTTCCGACCTTTGGAGGGGGGGGATGGTCGAAACGACGGTGACCGCAAAAAAACAACCCTGTTCATTGAACAACGGAAGATACTTTAGCACCGGATTTTTCCCTGTCAACCCGATTTGAGGCGGTTTTTTTATAAAAATCTAAAAAAAAACCGTTTTTTTACCGTTCTTTCCGGAAGCGGATGGATTCAGCGACCCGGTAGACCGCCGGAATGAAGAACAACGTCACCAGCGTGGAACTGGTCAGACCGCCGATGACCGCACGCGCCATCGGCGCCTGCATTTCCCCGCCGTCGCCGAGTCCGAGCGCCAGCGGCAACAGTCCCAGCACGGTGGTCAGCGTGGTCATCATGATCGGGCGCAGCCGCCGCCGTCCGGCTTCCCGGATGGCCTGGTCCAGCGGCATCTGGTCCCGGTGCCGCAGCAGATTGGCGGTGTCGACCAGCAGAATGGCGTTGTTGACCACGATCCCGGCCAGCATGATGCAGCCGATGAAGGACTGCATGTTCATCGTGGTGTCGGTCATCAGCAGCATGACGACCACGCCGGATCCGGCCAGCGGGACCGACAGCATGACCACCAGCGGATCGCGGAAGGATTCGAACTGACAGGCCATGACCATGTAAACCAGGACCAGCGCCAGCACGAATGCCAGCATCAATTCCTGAAACGCCTTCTGCTGATCCTCGTAGTCGCCGACGAAACTGATGTCGAATCCGGGGACTTTGGGCATCCGGTCGATCCGTTCCTGGAGGTCCGCCACGACGGAGCCCATGTCGCGGTTGAAGACGTTCACGCCGACGGTGAGAATCCGTTCCTGATTTTTCCGTTCGATGGCGACGGGGCCGGAGACCCGCTGGTAACTGATCAGGTTGCGCAACACGATCCGCTCGCCGTCCTGATTGCGGACCGAATGGTCGAGAATCTGGTCCAGCGTCATCAGGTCCGCGTCTTTGACCTTGACCAGGATGGTGTATTCGTCACCGGCCTCCCGGTAGTTGCCGGCCTCCGATCCGGCCAGAATGGTCCGCAGCGTGTCGGCAATGGTTTTCACCGAAACCTTCAGATCGGCGGCCTTGCGGCGGTCAATGTAGATCCGGTCCTCCGGAGTGCCGAGATCCCGGCTGAGTTTGGCGTCGGTTACGCCGGGCACGGTCAGCGCAGCATCCATGACCGCCTGTCCGAGCCGGGCCGCGTCGCCGAAATCGTAACCGCGAATATCCACCGTGACGGCCTCCTCGTTGCCGGCGCCCATGCTCCGGGAGAACATGCCGACTCCGGCCCGGGCGCGGACGGTGACGCCGGGAATGTTTTTCAGGCGGGAGGCCAGTTCATTGGCGATCTGCGCATCGGAACGGTTGCGCATGGCGCGGGAGGTCAGGCGGATGGTGTACGTCGCCGTGTGGCCGCCGTCGGCCCGCCAGCTGGAACTGCCGGCATAGGAGATCCAGCCGGTCATGTCGTTGCCGACTACCGAAGTGATGATGCTTTCGGTCTGCTTGACGACGTCGTTGACGACTTCGGGGCTGGTGCCCACCGCGGTTTCGAGATAGACGCGGACTTCGTTTTCGTCGGCTTTTGGCATCAATTCGGTGCCGAGGTAGCGGGCGGGATAAAAGGAGGCGCCCACCAGCAACAATGCCCCGCCGATGAACCAGTAACGATGGCGAAGCACGCCGTCGAGGAGCGATCCGTAGAAGGATTCCACCGCCAGCTGCATTCTTTCCAGTCTGCCGAGAATCCGGGCGAGGACCGGATTGGCACGGCGGGTGTCGGAGCGGCGCAGCAGCCGCGCCGCCAGCATCGGCACCAGGGTGATCGCGGTCAGCAGCGAGCACGCCAGCGAAAAGGTGACCACCGCCGAGAACTGGCGGAACATGATGCCCGCCATTTCCTGCATGAACAGCATCGGCAGAAAAACCGCCAGCGTGGTCAGCGTGCTGGCGATGATGGCGACGACGACTTCATTGGTTCCCTGGATGGAGGCTTTTTCGGCGTCCATGCCCTCGTCATGGAGCCGGGTGATGTTTTCCAGCACCACGATGGAGTTGTCCACCAGCATCCCGATGCCGAGGGCCAGACCGCCCATGGTCATGATGTTCAACGTGAAGCCGCAGAAGTACACCAGTACGAACGTGGCGATGATCGACATCGGAATGCTGACCGCGATGACCAGCGTGCTGCCGAAATTGCGCAGAAAGATCAGCAGTACCAGAATCGCCAGCAGCCCGCCGGAGACGGCCGAATCGGATACGCCGTTCAGGGAGCGTTTGATGTAATCGGCCGTATTGACCGTCGGCTGCAGTTGCAGCTGGCCGCGGTAGTCGCGGTTGATTTTCCGCAGTTCGTCCATGACCCGGTCGGCAATGGCCACGGTGTTGGCACCGGATTGTTTGTAGATCGACATCATGATGCCGGGCTTGCCGTTGACGCGGACGAAGCGGGTGACTTTTTCGTAGGTGTCCACGACTTCGGCGACGTCGCGGATGCGGATCTGTTCGCCGTTGCGGCCGATGCCGATGACGGTATCGCGGATTTCGTCGAGGGAGGTGTAGGTGCCGGGGGTACGGACCCGGACTTCCAGACGGCCTTCCCGGACATTGCCGGCGGGGGTGGTGACGTTGCCGACGGAGATTTTGGAAAGCACGTCTTCCAGCGAGGTGTCGAGCATCCGTGCTTTGTCGGGGTCGAAGAGCACCTGAATTTCCCGGACCATACCGCCCCCGATGTCGGAAGAGGCGACGCCGTCGATCCGGTCCAGCCGGTACTGAATCTGGTCCTCCAGAATCCGACGGGCTTCCAGCAGGTCGATGTCCGTGGCCACGCCGATGCGCATGATCGGCGAGGCGGCGGAGTCGAATTTCCGGATGACCGGACGTTCGGCGTCGTCGGGCAGCCGGGCGATCACCCGGTCGAGCCGGTCGCGGACGTCTGCCACCGCGCCGTCGAGATTGGTGGACCAGTTGAAACTGACCCGGACCGAGCTGACGCCTTCGGTGGAGGAAGAGGTAACCTCCTTGACGCCGGGGACGGCGCTCATGGCGGATTCGATTTCCTTGGAAATGAGTTCCTCCACTTCCTCCGGACTGGCGTCCTCGTAATTGGTGGTGATGGAAACCGCCGGGTAGGTGATGTCCGGCATCAGGTCCACCGGCAGATAGCGCAGGGCGATGCCGCCCAGGATCAGCACGATGCAGGACAGCATCGAAATGAAGACCGGTCGCCGGACCGCGAATTCCGCCAGCGTCATGGTTGCACCGCAGGGGTTGTCGCCACGGCGGGCGAATCCGCTTTCGTCGCGGTGTCGGCGGTGGGCGGGGCGAACGCTTCCGGAACCAGGACCGGCGCACCGTCGCTCAGCAGGTGATTGCCGAGGGTGATCACCGGGGCGGTCAGTTCCGGCGAGAGAATTTCGACTTCCTCATCGGCGACGATGCCGGTCTGGACCTCCACGAAATAAGCCCTGGCATCGCCGGGGCTGAGGCGGAAGACGCCGGTTCTGCCGCCATGTTTGATCAGGGCGCTGCGGGGGACGACGGTGGCGTTGGCGCGGCGGTCGAATTCCAGATAAACCCGGACGAACATGCCCGGTTTGAGTGCCAGGTCGGCATTGGGAATTTCCAGCAGTACGTAAGCCTGTCGGGAATTTTCCTGCAGAATCTGGGAAATCTTTGATACTCTGGCGGCAAAGATCCGGTCCGGATAGGCGTCGGTGGTCAGTTCCGCCGTCTGGCCGACCCGCAAATGGGGATAGTCCCGTTCGATGACGTAAATGGCGGCGCGCAGCCGGTCGATTTCGGCGACACTGATGATCGGCTGATTGACCTGGAGCAGGGCGCCTTCGTCCACGTAACGGTCTCCGGTGTAGCGGGGGGCACCGGTCCATTCGGCAAGAATGCCGGTATCCTGCAGTTTGATGGCGGCGTTGGCGAGGGCGGCTTCGGCGCGTTTGACCTCGGCGCTTTTCATGGCGACGGTGGCTTCCTGGGAGAGCAGGGAGGACTGGGCCGATTCAAACTGGGCCTGCGAACCGATCTGCTGGCCGATCAGGGTGGACTGGCGTTCGTATTCCGTGCGGCGCAGCTGCAGGATGACCTCGGCCTCCTTGCGCTGGGCCTTGGTCACTTCGAGATCGGCGGCGGCCTGGGCGTACTGCTGTTTGTACTCGGTGTCGTCGATCCGGGCGATCAGGGCGCCGGGGGGGATGGGATCGCCGATGTTGAATGCGAGTTTTTCCAGGCGGCCGCTGACTTTCGGCGCCACGTCGAAAACGCTCCAGGGTTTGAGGGTGCCGCTGAACAATCGCTGATCGCGCAGGTCGGTTTTTCGCGGCAGGACCGCCTCGACGGCGACGGCTTCCTGCGGGCGTTTCTTTTTGCCGGTGTTTGCGGCGGCCTGTTCCGTGGCCTTGCGATAGGTTTTATAACCGACGGCGACGCCTCCGGCGGCGAGAAGGAGAATGACGGCGATCCAGAATAATTTTTTCATTTTCCCGGCAGTTGATTCTGCGTTGATGGAGAAGCCGGTGGTTTCGGCGACCCGCTTTTGATTAACAGGCGAAAATAACGTAGGCTATAACGTATGCCGCTTTCCGGATATTACAAATTTTTAAATGAAAAAAATGGAACGATACTCGAAAAAAACGGAAGAGGCGTTATTTTTCTGAATGCACAAAGAACAATAGGGACAAGCAATGAAAAAACATGCCCTGCCGCCCGTTCCGGCGGTTTCGGACCGGAAGCTCCATACGCAACTGCGGACGGCCGCGACCGCATTGCGCACGGTGCTGTGCGCCGCGTTCGGTGATCGGCGGCCGGCGGACCGGACGCTTTCGACTTTCTTCCGGGAGAACCGGCAATGCGGGTCGCGCGACCGGCAGTTCGTCAGCGAGGCGGTGTTTGCCGTCTGGCGTGAATGGGGAACCTTGCGGCGACTGTTGAACGACGACCGGCGTGAGGCGGTGGAATCCGGCCGGAGCGGGCCGTCGGCACGGGAGCTGGAACTGCTTCTGGCCGGTGCCGCGCGGCTGGAAAAACTGGATTTTCCGGCGGCGCGTCTGCTGCGGGACATGTTGCCGGCGGAAAAGATGCCGCAACGGCTCCCGGAAGCGGCGCTGCCGGACTGGGTGGCGCCGTTGACGGCGCCGGGATTTCCGCTGGAGCGCTACCGGGAAATGCTGCTGCGGCGTCCGCCCATGTGGCTGCGGGCGCAGGTGGATACGGTGGATGAACTGGTTGCGGCGCTGGCGGCGCGGGGGGTGCCGGTGCGTCGTCACGAACGGGTGGACAGGGCGCTGGCGGTGGAGAATGCCCGGGTGAATTTGTTTACGCTTCCGGAATTCCGTTCCGGACAGTTCGAAGTGCAGGATCTGGCGTCGCAGGCGATCGGTCTGGCGGCGGCTCCGCGCGCCGGGGAACGCTGGCTGGACGCCTGCGCCGGAGCGGGCGGCAAGACGTTGCAGCTGGCCGACCTCATGGCGCGCCGGGGGACGGTGGTGGCCTCGGATATCCGGGCGTACAAACTGGAGGATCTGCGGCGGCGCGCCCGGCGGGCGGGGTTTCCCAACATCATGACCCGGGAGTGGGACGGCAGGCCTTTCCGGGGGCGGCGGAAGGAGGGATTCGACGGGGTTCTGGTAGATGCCCCCTGCAGCTGGTCCGGGGTCTGGCGGCGCAATCCGGACGGACGGTGGGTGCTGCGTCCGGAGGAGGTGGCGGAGACCGCGCGCCTGCAGTCTTCGCTGCTGGCGGCGGCGGCGACGGCGGTGCGTCCGGGCGGGGTGCTGATTTACGCGACCTGTTCGATTTTTATGATGGAAAACCAGGACCGGGTACGGGAATTGCTGGAAAAACATGTTGATTTTGCTCCGGAGGCGTTTGCGCATCC